>DASQXF010000044.1:0-6176 GCA_035639895.1 Xanthobacteraceae bacterium | reverse complement strand
AGAAACGCGTGATGAGCTTCCTGATGGAAATGGCCCAGCGTTTCCATACTCCTGGCGAAATCGAGCTACCGATGTCCCGTCAGGATATTGCAGATTACCTGGGACTGACCATAGAGACGGTCTCGCGCACGCTGACACGGCTGGAAAAGGCAGCTGTGATCGCGCGGCCGACGTCCCGGCGCGTCGTCCTGCACGGCGACTCAGCATTGATGCAACGAGCGAAACGGGAAAATTTCAATCACGCAAGGCATGGGGCCATTCCTCACGGAATGGTTGCGGTCTAATGCTGTGCGCTCAAATCGAAGGGTGGATTGAACTTTAAAGGCATTGCCCACCCTCCACGGCCCGTAACGAAACCCATTGCGCTCTAAGCCTGCCGCGTCCGTGCCCCGGCGTTGAGACGCCTCGCCTCATAGAGTTTGCGTCCGGCCGCCACCCCGCTTCCCGCGCGGCGCAACCTGCGCTATCCCACCCTGGACACACAACGGCTCGACCATACGAGCCGGGTATTCAGGGAGGCCCTGATGCGGGACATCGGCCATTTCATCGGCGGCAAACGCGTGGCAGGCACGTCCGGCCGCAGCGGCGACGTGTTCAACCCCAATACCGGCGAGGTGCAAGCCAAGGTCGCCTTCGCCAGCAAAGCGGAAGTGGAAGACGCCATCGCCAATGCCGAAGCGGCGCAGCCGGCCTGGGCTGCGACCAACCCGCAGCGCCGCGCGCGCGTGCTGTTCAAGTTCCTCGAACTGGTGCAAAAGGAATTCGACAGCCTCGCCAAGCTCCTCTCCTCCGAGCACGGCAAAACCTTCGCCGACTCCAAGGGTGACATCCAGCGCGGGCTCGAAGTGGTCGAGTTTGCCTGCGGCATCCCGCATCTGCTCAAAGGGGAATTCAGCGAAAGCGCGGGGCCGGGCATCGACCTGTTCTCGCTGCGCCAGCCGCTCGGGGTCGTCGCCGGCATCACACCCTTCAACTTTCCGGCCATGATCCCGATGTGGAAGTTTGCGCCCGCGCTCGCCTGCGGCAACGCCTTCATTCTCAAGCCGTCGGAGCGCGATCCCTCGGTGCCGATGCGGCTTGCCGAGCTTCTCGTCGAAGCCGGCCTGCCCGCAGGCGTGCTCAACGTCGTCAACGGCGACAAGGAAGCGGTCGACACTCTGCTTACCGATCCGCGGGTGCGCGCCATCGGCTTCGTCGGCTCGTCCGCAATCGCGGAATACATCTATACAACCGGCTGCGCGCACGGCAAACGCGTGCAGTGCTTCGGCGGCGCCAAGAACCACATGGTGGTGATGCCGGATGCCGACATGGACCAGGCGGTCGATGCGCTCATCGGCGCCGGCTACGGCTCGGCGGGCGAACGCTGCATGGCGGTCTCGGTGGCGGTCCCGGTCGGCAACAAGACCGCGGATATCCTGGTCGAGAAGCTGATCCCGCGCGTCGAGAGCTTGAAGGTCGGTCCCTCGAGCGATCCGCAGGCTGATTACGGGCCGATGGTGACCAAGGCGCAGCTCGAGAAAGTCAAGTGCTACGTCGATCTCGGCATCAAGGAAGGCGCCAAGCTCAAGGTCGACGGCCGCGGCTTCAGGCTGCAGGGCTACGAGAACGGCTTCTTCATGGGCGGCTGCCTGTTCGACGAGGTGACGCCTGCGATGCGCATCTACAAGGAGGAGATCTTCGGCCCGGTGCTCTCGGTCGTGCGCGCCAAGAGCTACGAGGAGGCGCTGCGGCTTCCCTCCGAGCACGACTACGGCAATGGCGTCGCGATCTTCACCCGCGACGGCGACACCGCCCGCGATTTCGCAACACGGGTGAATGTCGGCATGGTCGGCGTGAACTTCGCGATTCCCGTCCCGCTCTCCTATTACACGTTCGGCGGCTGGAAGCGCTCGGGCTTCGGTGATCTCAATCAGCATGGGCCGGATGCGGTGCGTTTTTATACCAAGACCAAGACGGTGACCTCGCGCTGGCCCTCGGGCATCAAGGAAGGCGCCGAATTCGTCATTCCGACCATGAAGTGAGCGGATCATGGCCGAGTACCAGCTCCACTGCTTCGCGCAATCCGGAAACGCCTATCGCGCCGCGTTAATGCTCAACCTCATCGGCGCCGACTGGGAGCCGCTCTGGGTCGACTTCTTCGGCAAGGGCGAGACGCGCTCGCCACAATACCGCGCCAACGTCAACGAAATGGGCGAGGTGCCGGTGCTGGTGCATCAGGGCAAGAAGCTCAGCCAATCCGGCGTGATCCTGACCCATCTTGCGGAGCGCTCGGGCAAATTCCGCCCCGAGAGCGACGACGAGCGGCTCGAGGCGCTGCGTTGGATCATCTTCGACAACCAGAAGGTCAACGGCTTTCTCGGGCCTTACCGCTTCCTGCGCTGTTTCGCCAAGCCGCCGGGCGATCCGGCCGTGCTCACATTCCTCAAGGGCCGCATCGACAACAACATCGCCATCGTCGACAAGCGGCTCTCGAGCAGGCCTTTCATCCTGGGCGCGCGCCCGACCATCGCCGATCTTTCGCTGGTCGCTTATCTCTACTATCCGGCGGAGGAATTCGGCTTCGACATCGCCGCCCAGCACAAGAACATTGCGGTTTGGCTCGACCGCATCAAAGCGCTGCCGGGCTGGAAGCACCCCTACAATCTCATGCCGGGACACCCGCTGCCGAGCTGACGCCGAGCAACCGGAGGGTGGGGCGAAATCGCCTTTCGCATGCCCACGCGCAATGGCGAAAACTGCGCCCTTGCCCACCCCACGCACCGCGCTATCCGGTCATTGCCGTTGAGCCGGCAATCCATCCGTCTTCTTAGAAATTTTTTGCGAAGCAGATGGATTTGCGGGTGATAAGCGCGTTTACGCGCGTCTTCGACACGCTTCTCCCCGCGCGTGACGAGATCCGCGCCTCAATTGAGCCGTGCGGGCCGGTCGGGATCGGCGGGATGCTCGCCATGACCCGGCGACAGCGGCGGCGCCTCGCTGCGCGCTCGCCCGTGCGCGGCGGCGGGCATGCTCGCCGCCGCAACGACCGCGGCGTCCCTGCGCTGGTGACGTCGATAGGAGAGGTAGCCGAACGGCAGGCTTGCCAGATAGCAGGCGGTGCCGATGGTGAGCACCTTCCATGGGTACGAGATCAGCAGCGCGAAGAACACCACAACCATGACAAAGACCGGCAGCACCATCTCGGGCGTGACCCGCTTGCCCACGCGCTTGCCGGAGAACACCGGCAGCCGCGAGACCATCAGCACGGCAATTGCGAACGTATAAACCAAGGTGAAATGTGCGGTGCCGGGCAGGCGCGGCACGCCGAGAAAATAAACGTAGATCGGCAGCAGCACGGTGATAGCGCCGGCCGGTGCCGGCATGCCCATGAAGAACTTTGCCGCCCACGCCGGCTTGTTGGGATCGTCGATCATCACGTTGAAGCGCGCGAGCCGAAGGCCGGTCGAGATCGCAAACACCATCGCGGCGATCCACCCCAGATGTCCCAGCTCCTGCAGCCCCCAGAAGTAGAGCATGAGTGCGGGCGCGACTCCGAAATTGACGAAGTCGGCGAGGCTGTCGAGCTCGGCGCCGAAACGCGACGTGCCCTTGAGCATGCGCGCGAGGCGGCCATCGATACCGTCGAGCATTGCAGCAAAGACGATCGCCGCGACCGCCCATTCGAGTTTGTCCTCCACCGCCAGGCGGATCGCCGTCAAACCTGCGCACAGCGCGAGCAGCGTGATCAGGTTCGGCAGCAGCGTGCGCACCGGGATGAAGCGGAAGCGCGGGCGCTTGCGCTCGGGACGATCGCGGTCGAATGGCGAGAACGGCATGGCGCCAATAATAGCGGATGGTTTGCAGCGCCGCCAGAGTCGAGGTCGATCAACCATTGTTCATTAATAACTTAATCGACCCGGAAGCTGCGTTGCGCCGCGCCGGCCGCGAGATCGGCAATGACCGTCTCCCCGGCGATCGCGGTCTGTCCTTCGGCCACCAACGGCCGCGCGCCTGCGGGTAAGTACACGTCCACGCGCGAGCCGAACCGGATCATGCCGATGCGCTCGCCGGCGGCGACCGTCGAACCTTCGCGCACGAAACAGACGATCCGGCGCGCCACCAATCCGGCGATCTGCACCACGCCGATGCGCCGCCCATCGCTCGTGATGAGCAGGGAGTTGCGCTCGTTGCTCTCGCTTGCTTTGTCGAGGTCGGCGCTGACGAAGGCGCCTGCGTGATAGATGATGCGCTCGATCTTGCCGGCGAGCGGGCTGCGGTTTACGTGGCAATCGAACACGCTCATGAAGATCGACACGCGCGGCAGCGGCTGCTCGCCCAATTCCAGCTCCTTCGGAGGCACCGCGTCGCCGACGCGGCTCACCCGCCCGTCGGCAGGAGCAACCATGATCCCGTCGCGCAGGGGCGTCACGCGCGTGGGATCGCGAAAGAAATAGGCGCACCAGAGCGTCGCCAGCACGCCGAGCCAGCCGAGCGGCGGCCACACCCACAGCAGTAGCAGGCTCAGCACGGCAAAGGCGCCGATGAACGGGAGGCCCTCCCGGTGAACCGGCGCCAGCTGCGAGCGGATCGAGGCGAGAACCGACATGTTTACTCCGCTGCGTCCGCGCGCTCGATCGGCGGGCCTGAGAGCTCCTTATCGACCGGCACATCGGGCTCCTCCAGCGGCGGCGGATTGCGGTTCGGCGCGGCGGCCTCGTCGTCGACCAGCGCGAGCCTCTCACGCGCCGCCGCAGCCTCGCGCTGGCGGTTCCACATGCTGGCATAGAGCCCGCCCTTCGCCAGGAGCTGATGATGCGTGCCGCGCTCGACGATCGTGCCTTGATCGAGCACGATGATCTCGTCGGCCCCGACAATGGTCGAGAGCCGATGCGCGATCACGAGCGTGGTGCGATCCTGGGAGACGCGCTCGAGCTCGTCCTGGATGTCCCTCTCGGTGTGGCTGTCGAGCGCTGAGGTGGCCTCGTCTAGTACCAGGATCGGCGGCGCTTTGAGGATGGTGCGGGCAATCGCAACGCGCTGCTTCTCCCCGCCGGACAGCTTCAAGCCGCGCTCGCCCACCTCGGTGTCGTAGCCCTTGGGCGAGAGGCGGATGAAATCGTCGATCTGCGCGAGCCGCGCCGCCTCCTCGACCTCCGCATCGCTCGCCTGCGAGCGGCCGTAGCGGATATTGTAGCGGATCGTATCGTTGAACAGGACCGTGTCCTGCGGCACGATGCCGATCGCAGCGCGCAGCGATCGCTGCGTGACGTCGCGGATATCCTGCCCGTCGATCAAGATCCGCCCACCGCTGACCTCGTAAAAGCGGAACAGCAGGCGCGAGATGGTCGATTTGCCGGCGCCGGAGGGACCGACCACGGCCACGTGATGCCCGGCGGGCACTTCGAAGCTGATCCCGTTTAGGATCTGCCGTCCGGGCTCGTAGGAGAACGAAACGTTCTCGAAACGGACCGCACCACGCTTGATCGCCAGCGGCCTGGCGCCGGGTTTGTCCTTGATCTCCGGCTCGCGCGCGAGAATCGAGAACATCCGCTCGATATCGATCACCGCCTGCTTGATCTCGCGGTAGACCATGCCCATGAAATTGAGCGGCTGGTAGAGCTGGATCATCATGGCGTTGATCATCACGAAGTCGCCGATCGTATTGGTGCCTTGCCTGATGCCGTAGGCGCACATCACCATGACGGCGGCAAGCCCGATCGTGAAGATCGTCGCCTGCCCGGCATTGAGCACGGCGAGCGATACATAAGCCTGCACGCTCGCCTTCTCGTAGCGCGCCATCGAGCGGTCATAGCGGGCCGCCTCGCGCTCCTCAGCGACGAAGTATTTCACCGTTTCGTAGTTGAGCAGTGAGTCGATCGCCTTGACGTTGGCGTCTGTATCGCTCTCGTTCATTCGGCGGCGGATGTTGATACGCCACTCGGTCGCCTGATAGGTGAACGCGGCGTAGAGCGCGACGACGGCGAGAATCACGACGACGTATCGCCAGTCGAACTGGTAGAGGAGCACGACGAGGATCAGCGCCAGCTCGATGATCGTCGGCACGAGCTGCATGATCACCATGCGTACGATCGTCTCGATAGCATTGCGTCCGCGCTCGAGCACCCGGGTCAAGCCGCCGGTCTTGCGCTCCAGATGAAAGCGCAGAGAGAGCTGGTGCATGTGCTCGAATGTGCGGT
>DASQXF010000043.1:0-5551 GCA_035639895.1 Xanthobacteraceae bacterium | reverse complement strand
GTGCTCGTGATCTCCAGCACGCTGGTGGTGAACCCGAGCCTCTTTGCCAAGTTGGGCTTCGACACCACCGCCGACCTCGCGCCTGTATCGCTCGTTGGCGTATCGCCGCAAGTTCTGCTGGTGCATCCGTCCGTTCCGGCGACCAGCGTGAAAGAGTTCGTCGCCTGGGCGAAGGCGAGCCCGGGCCAACACAGCTATGCCCATGCCGGGTTGGGGACGCCTGGCTACCTCGCCGGCGAAATGTTCAAACAGGCGTTTGGGCTCGATCTCGTGGCTGTCGCCTTCAACGGCGGCGGACCCGCGATCACGTCGACTATCGGCGGGCACACGCCGATCCTCTTCACCTCGATTTCCACTGCAGCCGGCCACATCAAGCAAGGCACCGTGCGCGCGCTCGCCGTCACCAGCGCTCGACGCCCGCCTGCGCTGCCCGACGTGCCGACGCTCGCGGAAGCGGGTGCGCCCGATCAGGAGTCGGAGATCATCCTCGGCGTGCTGGTGCCGGGCGGCACACCGCAGGAGGTCATCGATCGCTTGCATCGCGAGATTGTCAGCATCGTCGCGCTGCCTGACGTGCGCGGGCGCCTCTCCGCGCTCGGCTTCGAGCCGATCGCCAGCACACCCAAGGAATTCGCCGCGCGAATCGAATGGGAAATCGACAAATGGGCAAAGGTCATTCGCACCGCCGGCATCAACGTGCGGTGATCAGGATCAGGCATGCTTAGCCCTCTAGGTCCTCCTTTTCGCGGAGCCCGGCAATTCACGATGTTTATTTGGCGAGTACCTTTCGCGCGGGCGAGCGGAGGTTGATAATGCGGGAATGAGGGGCCAGGGGTCTACTACAGGGAGGACCGCATGCCGATGTTCATGTGTTTGCTCAACTGGACCGACCAGGGAATTCGCGCGGTCAAGGAGGCGCCCAAGCGGGCCAAAGCCGCCCAGGAATTGGCCAAGAAAGTGGGCGTTGAAATCAAGGAGGTCTATCTGACGTCGGGTGACAGCGATCTGCTGGTTCTTCTCGAGACGCCGAACGGCGACAACGTCGCGAAATTCGCGCTGGCGATCGGGTCGCAAGGAAACGTGCGCACCCGCACTGCTCGCATTTGGCCTCAGGCCGAATATCAAAAGATGATATCGGAGCTGCCATAGCTCAGGCCAACCATCCTGCTTACAGGGCCGACGCGAGTCCCGATAGGTCGAGTCGTTGCCGTGTGCGGATCTTCGGTCGCACCGGGCACGTTTGCTTTCGACGTCTATATTCGACAGTCTGGTGTGATGCATGACTTGGCCGCACACGCCGGCCAAGGACAAGCAAAGGGAACGACATGAGAGGCGCGAACGTGATTGCCTGCGTGCTGGCGCTCGGCGCGGGCATCCTCTTTGCGAGCGCGGCGTTTGCGCAAGTCCCCGGATATCCCGACCGGCCGGTGAAGATCATCGTGCCGTTCGCGGCCGCGGGGCCGACCGACGTGGTGGCTCGGCTCATTGCGAACAAGCTGTCGGAAAAATTGGGCCAGCAGTTCTATATCGAGAACGTCGCGGGCGCGGGCGGCAATCTCGGAATGGGCGCTGCCGCCAAGGCGCCACCCGACGGCCACACGATCCTGTTCGTGTCGTCGAGCTACACCGTCAATACGTCACTTTACGTGAAAGCGCCCTACGATCCGGACAAGGACTTCGCACCCGTCACCAAGGCTGCGGGCTCCCCAAACGGGCTGTTCGTGCACCCCGATATTCCGGCGAAATCGGTGAAGGAGCTCGTCGAGCTTCTCCGAGCCAATCCCGGCAAATACACCTTCGCCTCGCCGGGAGTAGGCACCACGCCGCATCTATCGAGCGAGCTGTTCAAGCTCACCTTCGGGCTCGATTTCGCGCTCGCGCCGTTTCCCGGCGGCGCGCCGTCGATCCAGTCGGTGGTGGCGGGACACACCCCGATGTGCTTCCAGGCCATTCCACCCGCGACGCAGCTGGTGAAGGACGGGAAGTTGCGCGCGCTCGCCGTCACCGCAGCGGCGCGTTCGCCGGCGCTGCCCGACGTTCCCACGCTCGACGAGCTCGGAATCAAGGATCAGGAGGCCGAGACCATGCAAGGTGTGCTGCTGCCGGCAGGTACACCGAAGCCGATCGTCGATCTGCTGCAGACCGAGATCGCACGCATCGTCCACTTGCCTGACGTGAAGGAGAAGCTGCTGGCGGTCGGCCTCGAGCCCAATGGGATGTCGCAGGCCGCCTTCGCCGACTACATCAAGATGGACATCGCCAAGTGGAAGAAAGTGATCGTGGACGCGAAAATCCCGCGCATCGGCGGTTGAGCGTAGCCCGCATTGAGCGTAGCGAAATGCGGGAAACTTCTCGTCGCCGCCCCGGGCTACCGGTCGTCAGCGAACTCGGTAATTTCCTTCGACGAAGGCCGCGTAAGTCCGCGCGAGGCCGGCGTGCAGCGGTGTGCGCGCGCACCATCCCATGCGGGCGAGCTTGGAGCTGTCGAGCAGCTTGCGCGGGACACCGTCCGGCCGCGAGGCGTCGAAGGTAAGCTCGCCTCGATAGTCCACGACCTTGGCAACGAGCTTAGCAAATTCGGCGATCGTCACCTCTTCGCCGCTGCCGACATTGACATGCTGTTCGTCCGAGTAATGCTCGAGCACGAACACGCAGGCGTCGGCGAGATCGTCGACAAAGAGAAATTCGCGAAACGGCGTCCCCGTCCCCCAGACCTTGACCGCTGGCAGGCCGCCCTCCTTCGCCTGATGAAAGCGGCGAATAAGCGCCGGCACCACGTGACTGTTTTCGGAGTGATAGTTGTCGCCAGGCCCGTAAAGATTGGTCGGCATGATGGAAATGAAATCGGCGCCGTACTGGCGGCGGTATGCCTGACAAAGCTTGATGCCGGCGATCTTGGCGACGGCATACCATTGGTTGGTCGGTTCGAGCTGTCCGGTAAGAAGTTCTTCCTCGCGCATTGGTTGATGGGCCAATTTCGGATAGATGCATGAGGAGCCGAGATAGAGGAGCTTCTTGACACCGGCCAGGTAGCTGGCGTGAACCACATTGCGGGCAATCGCGAGATTTTGCGATATGAACTCGGCCGGATAGGCGCTGTTGGCGTGAATGCCGCCCACCTTGGCGGCGGCAGCGATCACCACCTCCGGTTTGGTCGCGGCCAGAAAGCGCTCCGCTTGCTCCTGCCGCTCGAGATCGACTTCGTCGCGTCCGGCGGTGACGACCTCGCATCGCACGTTTGCGAGCCGGCGCAGGATCGCGGAACCGACCATCCCGCGATGGCCGGCGACGTAAATCTTCTTGCCGGTGAGATCGAACAGCTTGGCGGGCATCGAATGATGGCTGTTTGCTGGTGCAAATCGGCGGATATGGATGACAGCGAGCCGGGATCGACTAGCACAGGACGACTCGCATGTCTTGCAGGCTTTTCCGCCGCATCCGCCGCCGGCTAATGGACGAGGAGAGCAACGATACCACCGGTTCTTTCTGGACAACTACGCATCGACCAATAAACATGCCGCCGCCGAACGCGATACGGAACCAAGACTGCCGACTGCAATGAAGAGCCTCACGCAATGAACGCTCCGGTCAGCATGAGCGAGAGAATACCGCCGTCGCCGCGCAAGCTCAGGCTGCGCGATTTTTCAGAGCGAATGGCTCCCGAGCGCCACCGCTGGATCGAGCGGAACGCTTACTTCTATGAGGACGATTACCGTTATATGCGCTTTCTGGTCCCCGAAGGCAGCCGCGTTCTCGACCTCGGTTGCGGCATCGGAGATCTTCTGGCGGCGCTGCAGCCCTCGATCGGCGTCGGCGTCGATTTCAGTCCGGCAATGCTCGAGCAGGCGCGGGCCCGGCATCCGCACCTGCGATTCGTCCTCGGCGACGTCGAGGATCCGTCGGTCATCCGCGAACTGACCGGGCCGTTCGACTACATCGTTCTTTCCGACACGATCGGCGCGCTGGATGACTGCGAGGCAACGCTCGCGTCGTTGCATCCCCTGTGCCATCGGGAAACGCGGCTGATCGTCTCGTACTACTCGCATCTGTGGGAACCGATCATGACGTTCGGCTCCTGGATCGGGATGCGGATGCCGCAGGTCGAACAGAACTTTCTGCCTCCGATCGACATACAAAATCTACTGGCGCTGGCCGATTTCGAGGTCGTCAAACGGGAATGGCGCCAACTGCTGCCCCGCCGCTTGCTCGGGCTAGGTCCGATCATCAACCGGTACTTCGGCTCGCTGCCGCTGATCCGCAGCCTGTGCTTGCGCCACTATCTGGTCGCGCGCTCGCTACCTAAGTCCGTTCCGGCTGCCGTGTCCGCGACCATCGTGGTGCCCTGCCGCAACGAGCGGGGAAACATCGAGGCGGTCGTGCGGCGAATTCCGCGATTTTGCGAGGATCAAGAGATCATCTTCGTCGAGGGACACAGCAAGGACGGAACGCGCGAGGAGATCGAGCGCGTTATTGCCGCGCATCGCGACTGCGACCTCAAGCTCATCGTGCAGGAGGGCGTCGGCAAGGCCGACGCCGTGTTCAAGGGCTTCGCGCAGGCACGCGCAGACGTGCTCATGATTCTCGACGCCGATCTCACCATGCCGCCAGAGCAACTGCCGAAATTCTGGAACGCGCTCGCCTCCGGCAAGGGCGAGTTCATCAACGGCTCTCGCTTGGTCTATCCGATGGAGAAGCAAGCGATGCGATTCCTCAATCTCATCGCCAATCGCGTGTTCTCGATTCTATTCACGTGGCTGCTCAACCAGCGCTTCACCGATACGCTGTGCGGCACCAAGGTCTTGATGCGCAAGGACTACGAACGGATCAGACGCGACCGTGGCTATTTCGGCGACTTCGATCCATTCGGCGATTTCGAGCTCATCTTCGGGGCTTCGAAGCTCGGTTTGAAGGTCGTAGAAGTCCCGGTGCGATATGCAAACCGCACATACGGCGAGACCCAAATCTCCCGGTTCCAGCACGGTCTGTTGCTGATCCGCATGGTTGCGTTCGCCTATCGCAAACTCAAGGCGCTGTGACTGTGCGCGACCGAATTCCGCTTGGAGGCCGTCGCCGCGCAAGCGGGGACCCATGAACGCCGGCCTTTGGAATCCCCGCGTGCGCGGGGACGACACGTGCCTTAGCCCGCGATGCCCGGCGCCTGCTCGACCTTAGGCGTGCGCGCCTCGCGCAGCGCCTGTTCCAGCGCGGCAAGATCGAACGGCTTCTGCAACACGATCAAACCCTGCTCGACGGCATCGCGGGCGCTGTCACTGTAGCCGGTCGCAAGCAGGACCGGCATCGCCGGGTAGCGTCGGCGGATGGCATGGCCAAGCTCCAAGCCGTTCATTCCACCCGGCATGAGGATATCGGAGAAGACGAGATCGATTTTGGCATCCTTGGCGAGCAGCTCTAGCGCTTCATGGGCGCTGGCGACCTGTTTCACCATGTAGCCGAGTTGCTGGAAATAGGCGGTAGCGACCTCGGCGACCTCGGGGCTGTCTTCCACCACCAGCACCGTTCCGGCGCGCCGCGGCGCCGCCTCCGCTTTCAT
>DASQXF010000042.1:0-8495 GCA_035639895.1 Xanthobacteraceae bacterium | reverse complement strand
CCCATGTCCATGGCAATGCCGAGCTGCGGGTGGATCGGCCCCTGCACCGCATAGCAATCGGAAATCGTCTCGCCGGTCTGGTACTGGAACAGATCAATGGTATGGGCGGCGTGATGCCAGAGCAGGTGATCGGTCCAGCTGCGCGGGTTGCCCGCCGCGTTGATGTTCCTGCGGCGGAAGAAATAGGTCTGTACGTCCATCTGCTGGATCTTGAGCTCGCCCTTCTCGATGCGCTTGTGAATCCACTGATGACTCGGATTGAAGCGGCGCACGTGCCCGCCCATGGCGACGACGCCCGTCTGCTTCGCGATTTTGACCAGCTGTTCGGCGTCCTCAACGCTGTCGGTGATGGGAATCTCGACGAGCACGTGCTTTCCCGCGCGCATCACCTGTTCGCCCTGCCGGAAGTGCAGCTTGGTCGGCGTGGTCAGGATCACCGCGTCGGCGCGCTTGATGCCCTCCGACAAATCGCCGGTGTAATGCGGGATGCCGTACTTCTTGGCGACTTCGGCGGTGGCGTCCTGATTGCCCCCCACCAGCGAGGTCACCTCGACGTCATCGATGCGCTTGAGCGCGTCGAGATGCTTCTGCCCAAACGCGCCCTGACCGGCGACACAAATTTTCATCGTGGTCCCTTGCTGGCGATGCGGTGAGCCGGTTTCCGGACGGCCGCCTGCTTGGTCCTGCCGGCGGGAATGCGCTTGCTCTTGCCGGCGGCCTTGCGGCTGTTCTCCAGAATGATGTGGCCGACTGCGGTGTTCGAGGCCGGCACCGTATAGAACCGGTAGACCTCGTCCACCTTGTCATCGAGCGCGCCGCGCATGATCAGCCACATCACCATCTCGATGCCCTCGGCGCCTGCCTCGCGCATGTAGTCGATGTGCGGGATGCGCGTGAGCTTCTTGGGATCCTTGCTCAGGTTGTCGAGAAAGTTCTTGTCCCATTTGCTGTTGATGAGACCTGCGCGCGGACCGCTGATCTGGTGCGACAATCCGCCGGTGCCGAAGATGACGACCTTGAGATCCTTCGGATAGGACTCGACCGCCTTGCGGATCGCCTTGCCCAGCATGTAGCAGCGATGGCCGGTCGGCGGCGGGTACATGACCACGTTGACCGCGAGCGGGATGATCGGACAGGGCCATTCCTTCGGCGTGCCGAAGAGCAGATTCATCGGCACGGTCAGGCCGTGATCCACCTCCATCTTGTTGACGACGGTGAGATCGAATTCGTCGAGAATGACGGATTGCGCGATATGCGCCGCGAGCTCGGGATGACCCTTGAGCACCGGCACCGGGCGCGGCCCCCAACCCTCGTCGGCAGGAGGAAACTCCGCCGCGCAACCGAGCGCGAAGGTCGGGATGATCTCCACCGAGAAGGCGGAGGCATGGTCGTTATAGACCACGATGGCGACATCCGGTTTGGTCTTCGCCATCCATTCCTTGGATTTCTCGAATCCCGAAAACACCCGCTTCCAATAGGGCTCCTCGGTCTTGCCATTGTCGAGCGCCGCGCCGATGGCGGGCACATGCGACGAACCTACACCTGCGATGATCGTGGCCACGGCTCACTTCCGCTTTGCTGAGGGTTTGGATTTTGATTTGGATTTGGATTTCGATTTGGCGGACTTGTCCTTGCCCGACTTGCTGCGATTGCCCTCCACCGAGCGTCCGCCGGCCAGCATCATCGCGGCATAGTTCTGCTGCGAAGAGCCGGTCATGAGCGCGGCGAGATGCTGGAACGAGTGGCCATCGGTGGCGCCGAGCTTGGCGGTGAAATAGATATTGCCCCCGAGCTCGAGCATGCGATTGTAGTCGCGCTTGAGAATGGCCTCGGTCTGCTCGGGCGTGAGATTGAACCGCTTGAGGTATTCCGCCTCGTTCGCCTTGAAGGCCTTGCGATTCTCATCCTTCATCAGCGACATACAGAACATGTTGATGCCGTAACCCTGGCGCGAACGCTCGGCATCGAACACGAAGGTGCCGGGGATGTCATCATAGTCATGCTGCGCGCGCGTCATCGGCGTCCTCCATACTGCCGCCGGACCCAAAACCGGACACCCGGCCCTAGCCCTGAATTCAGCCTCACATAATATAAGCTCGATGCGCCTTCGCAACGGAGCTCGGCTACGGCAGCTCGAACGATTTTAATTCCAATAAAGCCGCATCGGGTTGTCGACCAGCAGAGCCTTTTGCGCCGCCGGGCTTGGTGCGATACGCGGGATGAAGTCGACCAGCACGCCGTCGTCCGGGGCCTCTTTCTTCATGTTGGGGTGCGGCCAGTCGGTGCCCCAGATCACGCGGTCGGGGAATTTTTCGATCAGGCTTTTGGCGAAGGGCACCACGTCCTCGTAGGGCGGTCCGGCAACCGTCATCCGTTCCGGGCAGGTGGTTTTGACCCAAAAATTCTCGTGCCGCTCCATCAGGCGATGGAACCGCTGGTTCTCCGGATGATCGACGCCCTTTTTCACATCCGGCGTGCCCATGTGATCGACGACCACCGTCGTCGGCAGCGCCGTGAAGAACGGTTCGAGTTCCGGCAAATCCGCCATCTCGAAATAGACCACGATGTGCCAGCCGAGCGGCGCAACCCGCGCCGCGATGCGCTCGAGCACCTCGCGGGGAGTGAAATCGACGAGGCGGCGAACGAAATTGAAGCGCACCCCGCGCACGCCGGCGCGATCCATTGCCTTGAGCTCGGCGTCGGTGATCTCTTCGCCGACAAAAGCGACGCCCTTGGCCTTGTTGTTGGAGCTGTCGAGCGCATCGATCATCGCGCGGTTGTCTTTGCTATGGCATGACGCCTGTACGATCACGTTCTTGTCGAAACCGAGAAAATCGCGCACCGCGAACAACTTCTCCTTGGGCGCATCGCAAGGCGTATATTTGCGCTCGGGGGCATAGGGAAACTTGCTCTCCGGCCCGAACACATGGCAGTGCGCATCCACTGCGCCGGCCGGCGGGACGTATCTCGGCTTCGACGGATTGGGGTGGAAGGGAATGTAGCCTGGACTCATCGCCACCGGGCGTTTTCCTTCACAGGTCCGTGGAGCATTTTCCTTTGCCGTGGGTGCACAATCACACCGCGTACTCAGTCTGCTCCCCTGCCCCTTGTGGGGAGGGATTGGGGGTGGGGGTCCATCGGCGGCTCACCGCACGACCCCACCCCGGCGCTTCGCGCCGACCCTCCCCACAAGGGGGAGGGTAAGACCGAGTTTGCTGCTCGCGATCCACTTCACCTGAACACGCATTAGACGCGTTCGAGCGCAAGCGAGACGCCCTGCCCGACGCCGACGCACATGGTGGCGAGCGCGCGCTTGCCGCCGCGCCTGTGCAAGCCGTGGACCGCGGTCAAAGCAAGGCGCGCCCCCGACATTCCGAGCGGGTGCCCGAGCGCAATCGCGCCGCCGTGCGGATTGACGTGCTCGGCGTCCTCGGCAATTCCGAGCTGGCGCAGGCAAGCGAGCCCCTGCGAGGCGAATGCCTCGTTGATCTCGATCAGATCGAAATCGCCGATCTTGAGGCCGAGCCGCGCCATCAGCTTGCGCGTCGAGGGCACGGGCCCAATCCCCATGACCCGCGGCGGTACCGCCGCCGAGGCCATGCCGAGCACCCGCGCGCGCGGCGTCAGCCCGTAACGCCTGGCCGCCTCTTCCGAAGCAAGGATGACGGCCGCCGCACCGTCGTTGATCCCGGAAGCGTTGCCGGCGGTGATCGTGCCGTCCTTGCGGACGATAGGCTTGAGTTTTGAAAGCCCCTCGAGTGTCGTGCCCGGCCGGGGGTGCTCGTCTTTGTCGACGGCGACCGGGCCGCCCTTGCCGGGAACTTCGATGGGTACGATCTCCTCGGCAAAATAGCCCGCCGTGAGCGCCTTGGCCGCGCGCTGCTGCGAGCGCAGCGCGAAGGCGTCCTGGTCCGCGCGCGAGACCTGGTGCTCCTCGGCCACGTTCTCGCCGGTCTCCGCCATGGAATCGATGCCGTATTGCGCCTCGAGCAGCGGATTGACGAACCGCCAGCCGAGCGTGGTGTCGTAGATTTCGGCGCCCCGCTGGAACGCCTCCTGCGCCTTGCCCATGACCAGCGGCGCGCGCGTCATCGATTCGACGCCGCCGGCGATGGCAAACTCTGCCTCAGCGCAGCGGATGGCACGCGCGGCGTCGCCGATCGCGTTGAGGCCCGATGCGCACAGCCGATTGACGGTCACGCCGGGCACGCTATCGGGCAAGCCTGCCAGTAGCAGCGCCATGCGCGCGACGTTGCGGTTGTCCTCACCGGCCTGATTGGCACAGCCGAGCACGACCTCGTCAAGCGCCAACCAGTCGACCTTGGGGTATCGCTTGACCAGCGCCCTGATCGGGACGGCGGCAAGATCATCGGTGCGCACTTTGGCAAGGGCGCCGCCATAGCGGCCGATCGGCGTGCGCACGCCATCGCAGAAAAAAACGTCGCGCCTGTCGGTCATGTCCAAACCCGCTAATATCGTCCTCGCAAGCACGCGGCGCCAAGTCAACACATGGGTCTACGGGCGCAGCGGCACGGAATCGAGCGGTGATCATGATCTCGCAGGCACCGATCTTCACTATTCACGCCGAGCTCGCCGACATCCGGCATTTCGGCCAAACGCCCTATGGGGAGCGGCGGGTGATCGACATCCTGGGCGGCCGCGTCGAGGGTCCGCGGCTCAAGGGAAAGATTTTGCCCGGCGCGGATTGGCAAATCGTGCGGCCGGACGGGGTCGCCGATCTCAAGGCGCGCTATGGCATCGAGACCGATGACGGCGCACGCGTTCTCGTGCGCAGCGATGGCCTACGCCACGGTCCGCCCGAAGTCATCGCCGCCCTCGGCCGCGGCGAGACGATCGAGCCGTCGCGCTACTATTTCCGCACCGTCATGCGGTTCGAGAGCGCCGATCCTGCGCTGGCCTGGCTCAACCGGATCCTGGCGCTTGGAGCCGGAGCACGCGAGCGGCGCGCGGTGCATCTCGAAGTGTACGAAGTCGTGTGAGGTCGTGTGAGCGCTTGACCGGTTTTCGGAGAAATGTCACCGAACGCAGGATTTTAGAGCTGCGAGGATGGCGGTGAGCAAATCCGCTGGCGGCTTCGATGTTGAACTGCCGCGGTCGCTCAAGGCCGAGCGCCGCGGCGAGATCGCCATTCTCTTCCTGGCGCGTCCGGAAAAGCGCAACGCCATCGACGATCCGACCGTATTCGGCATCGAGGCATTCTTTGCCGCGCTGCCGGATGCCATCAAGGCGGTCGTGCTCGCCGGCGAGGGCGAGCACTTTTGCGCGGGGCTCGATCTCGGCGAACTCAGCTCCCGCGACGTCGCACAGGGCATCGCCCACTCCCGCAGCTGGCACCGCGCCTTCGAATGCATCGAGTTCGGCAAGGCGCCGGTCGTCGCGGTGCTGCACGGCGCGGTGGTCGGCGGCGGACTCGAAATCGCGGCTGCCTGCCATGTCCGCGTGGCCGAAACGTCCGCCTATTATGCGCTGCCGGAAGGCAGCCGCGGCATTTTCGTCGGCGGCGGTGGCGCGGTGCGCCTGCCGCACCTCATCGGCGTCGCGCGCATGACGGACATGATGCTGACCGGCCGTACCTATGACGCCGAGGCGGGTCAGGCGATCGGCATTTCGCATTATCTCGTTCCCGCCGGCGCGGGCCTCGCCAAAGCCATCGAGCTTGCCAAGCACATTGCCGGCAACGCCCCCATGACCAATTTCGCCGTCACTCACGTCCTGCCGCGGATCGCCGCCTCCGATCCCGCCGCCGGCTATGTCACCGAGGCGCTGATGTCCGCGATCGCGCAGGGCGACGAGGAGGCGAAAGCGCGCCTCAAAGCCTTTCTCGAGAAGCGCGCCCACAAAACCGTCCGCAGCTGACGAGCTATGGCAGCACAGCTCAAAGCGCGTCGACCCGAAACCGCCGCTGCGGCGGCGCGGGCGGTGCGCCTCGGCCCGCGCGACGTGGTGAGCGAGCGCAGAAGCGACGGGACGATCCTCCTGAGGTCCCCGCACTCGCTTGCGCCCTACCCCGCGAAATTGACTGAACGGCTCGAATATTGGGCGGCGGCCGCTCCCGCGCGCACTTTTCTCGCGCAGCGCACGCCTTCCGGCTGGCGCAAGCTCGGCTATGGCGAGACGCTCGATTGCGTCCGCCGCATCGGCGCGGCGCTGTTGCGACGCGATCTCTCCGCCGAACGGCCGCTCGTGATCCTCTCCGGCAACGATATCGAGCATGCGCTTCTGGGCCTTGCCGCCATGTATATCGGCATTCCCTATGCGCCGATCTCGCCGGCCTACGCGCTCATGTCGAACGACTTCGGCAAGCTCAGGTCCATCATCGACCTGCTCACGCCGGGACTCGTGTTCGTCGCCGACGGGCAAACCTATGGCCGCGCGATCGACGCGGTGGTGCCGCCTCCGGTCGAGGTCGTCGTCACCCGTAATCCGATTGCGGGCCGGGCGACGACCTCGTTCGAAACGTTGCTCGCGCCGAGTGCGACGGGGGCAGCCGAGACGGCGCACGGCTCGGTTGCTCCCGACACGATCGCCAAGTTCCTCTTCACCTCGGGTTCGACCGGCACGCCCAAGGCGGTGATCAACACCCAGCGCATGTGGTGCTCCAACCAGGCGATGATCCTCTCCCAGCTCGCCTTCTTTGCCGACGAGCCGCCGGTGATCGTCGACTGGGCGCCCTGGCACCACACCGCCGGCGGCAATCACAATTTCGGTTTCGTGCTCTACAACGGTGGCACCCTCTACATCGACGAGGGCAAGCCGGTGGCGGGCTCAATCGAAACCACGGTCAAGAACCTGCGCGAGATCGCGACCAACTGGTACTTCACGGTCCCCAAGGGATACGAGGCGCTGCTGCCCTTTTTCCGCGCGGACGCGGAGCTGCGACAAACATTCTTCAGCAAGCTCAAAGTACTATGGTTCGCTGGCGCCGCGCTGGCGCAGGCGGTGTTCGACGAAATGCAGGAGCTTGCACTTGCGGCCTGTGGCGAACCCATCATGTTTCTCACCGGCCTGGGCTCTACCGAAACCGCGCCCATGGCGCTCGCGCGGATGTGGCAAAGCAAGGATTCGACCAATATGGGCGTGCCGGTACCGGGTGTGGAGCTCAAGCTCGTTCCGAGCCACGGCAAGCTCGAGGCGCGGCTGCGCGGACCGAACATCGCGCCGGGCTATTGGCGCCAAGGCGAGCTGACCGCGCAGGCCTTCGATGACGAGGGCTTCTACAAACTGGGCGACGCGCTCAAATTCGAAGATCCCGGCGATCCGCGCGCCGGTCTGTTATTCGACGGACGCGTCGGCGAAGACTTCAAGCTTGCGACCGGCACCTGGGTGAACGTCGGTCCGTTGCGCGGTCGCCTCTTGCAAGCGCTCGAGCCGTACGCGCGCGACGTCGTCATCGCCGGAGCCGATCGCAACGAGATCGGCGCGCTCATCTTTCCGAACTTCGAAGCCTGCAAAGCGGTCGCGGGTCCCACGGGCGACGTAACCGGCGATGCGCGCGTACGCGAGGAATTGCGCGCGCGGCTTTTGGCCTTCGCAAGCACCAGTACGGGCAGCTCGAACCGCGTCTGCCGCGTCATCCTGCTTGCCGAACCGCCCTCGCTCGATGCCGGCGAAATGACCGACAAGGGGTCGATCAACCAGCGCGCAGTGCTCGCGAGGCGCGCCGCCATAGTTGACGAACTCTATAGGCAACCGCTATCGCCACGCGTGATCGCGATCGAGGAGCAGGCGTGATGGCGAGCAAGACGGCAGGTCTCGGCGCCAACTGGAGCGACGTGTGGCTGCTCGACGGCGTGCGCACGCCATTCGCCGACTACAATGGCGCATTGGCGCAGGTCTCCCCGACCGATCTCGGCATCAAGGTCGCGCGCGAGGCGTTCGCGCGTTCGGGTGTATCGCCGCAGGACGTCGGCGCCGTCATCACCGGCTCCATGGCGCAAGCGAGCTTCGATACCTACTGCCTGCCACGCCACATCGGGCTCTATTCGGGCGTGCCCATCGAGGTCCCCGCGCACATGGTGCAGCGGGTATGCGGCACCGGCATCGAGGTATTGATGCAGGCGGCGGACGTCGTCACCCATAAAGCCATCGGGCTCACGCTGTGCGTCGGCGCCGAATCCATGAGCCGCAACCCGATCGCCTCCTATACCATGCGGGGATTCCGCATGGGTTCAGTTGATTTCAAGGATTTTCTTTGGGAAGCGCTGCGCGATCCGGCCGCCGACGTCACCATGGGCGACACGGCAGAGAATCTGGCGCGCAGCTATCAGATCACGCGGCCGGAGGTTGACGCCTATGCCATGCGCAGCTTCGAACGCGCGCTCGCGGCGCATAAGTCGGGCTTCCTCGCCGGGGAGATCACGCCGGTAAAGCACGAGACGTTCGAGCGGGAAGGCTTTGCACCGCGCGAACTCAAGCTCAAGGGCGTGGACGAACTTGGCGCCGACACCCATGTGCGCCCCTCGCCGCTCGAGGCG
>DASQXF010000041.1:0-8305 GCA_035639895.1 Xanthobacteraceae bacterium | reverse complement strand
CCCCACGCGCCCAACGCAAAATCCATAGCATGTACCGCTATTTGAGGGTAAACTTTCCGTCGTCTAGGCGTATTCGAGGGGAGCAAAGCATGCCGAAAGGATTCCGTTACAAGGCTTTGTGTTACTGCAGCGCTGCGCTGGTTCTCGCCACGGCGGCAGCGGTCGCGCCGGCGACCGCGCAGTTTCCGCCTGCGCCTGAAGACCAACCGGCGGCGAAAGGTAAAAAGGGCGGCGCCGCGGCGGCCGCTCCCAGCCTCAACGGCAATTGGAGCGGCCAACTCAACCAAGTCGGCAGCCAAAATCCGTACAAGTTTGACCTCACGATAAACGCTCGGGGAGCGGAGACGAAATATCCGGATCTCGACTGCACCGGAAAACTTACCCGCGTCGGATCGTCGAAATCCTACGTGTTCTACGTCGAGGTCATCACCAAGGGCCAAGCCGACAAAGGCGGGCGCTGCCCCGATGGCACCATCACCGTGGCGCGCCAGGGCGACGATCTTGCGCTCGGGTGGTTCGGCAGCGTTCAAGGCACGACCGTCGTTGCCTACGGGACGCTGAAGAAGAAATAACACCGACTGATCAATTCATAAGCTGTCGTCCCCGCGAGAGCGGGGACCCACCGTCTCTGGAATAGGGGTCCTCAGCATAAGCGCGTTTACGCGCGTCCATAGTCCGTCGAAGATGGGCGTGAACGCCCTTAAGGACGCGCCATGCGCGGGGACGATGTCAGCAATGTCATGGCAGCAAGTCGGGTAAACAGACCCGGCCGCAGCGGACAACCCCGGTTACAGCGGCGTTGAGAGTTGGCGCACTTTACGCAACTGTTTCCAGCACCGCCGCCGCCGCCTGCATTTCGGAAAAGCGCGCGGCGCGGTGCTCGAGCGCGATCTCGTCGCGGCCCCAGAATTGCATATTCCAGTCCTCGTCCACATGTGCCGCCGCCCAGGCGGCATCGACCGACAGCACGCCGTGCGCCAAGGCGATTGCAATGAGTGCCGAGCCGGTAAGCGTCGTGATGGTGTGCACGGCGCCCAGGCGCCAAGGATGCTGGGGGATGGCGGAGCTTGCGGCAGCGAGCGCTTGTGCGGGCTGCGTGACGAAAACGATACCCTCCGACAGCAGGAAACGCGCCCCCATTGCTTCGCGCGCCCAGGCGAGCACCGGATCCCACGCCATGGCCTGGCGCATCACCAGTCCGGCGGGACCACCGGCGCGGTAGAATACGAGATCGCAGGCGAGATACCGCTCAACTTCGCGTGCCACCGGCGACGGGGCATCGATCACGCCGTCGATGATGCTGTTGGCGAGTCGCGTGAGCGGCATTTTGGCCGGATCGATCACCTCGCGTTGCGCGTCCCATTCCGCGGCCAGCCGCTGCGCCAGCGGGCCGCTGGGCGCCGCCAGCGTGCGGCGCGCCGGCGTCTTCAGCACCCGTCCGTCGAGTAGGACGCGGAATTCGTCCTTCCCATCCTCGACCTCTGCCCGCTGATAGAACCGGCGGCGCAATTGCGGCCGCATTGCGCGCCGCGCGGCCGTCACCGGATCGAGCGGCTCGTCTGGGAAAATGCTCTCGAACAGGTCGCGCATATGAGCTCAAGATGGGCAGCGAGCGCTGCTCATTCAATGTCGCAATCGCGACCGATCTTGTTGGAGCACGCGCTTTTGCGGATGATAACGGCTCATGCGAGCGACAAGCGAGGGGAAATGAAAGTCGGCGTTTTCGATCACCTGGACCGCAATGATCGCCCCCTGCACGCGTTTTATGAGGAGCGGCTGAAGATCGTCGAAGCCTACGACCGCGGCGGCTTCTACGCATACCATACCGCCGAGCACCACGCGACGCCGCTTGGCCTAGCCGCCTCACCCAGCGTTTTCCTCGCCGCGGTCGCTCAGCGCACGCAGCGTCTGCGTTTCGGGCCGCTGGTCTATACCCTTCCGCTGCATCATCCGCTGCGAGTGGTCGAGGAGATCTGCATGCTCGACCAGCTCAGCAGAGGGCGTTTCGAGCTGGGCGTCGGTCGCGGCATTTCGCCGATCGAGACTGCCTATTTCGGCGTCAATCCCGACCACCGACAGAAGATGTATCTCGAAGCGCTGCAGATCATTCGCCAGGCGCTGACCGGGCGCACGCTCACGTTTCGCGGCGAGTTCTACCACTATGCCGACGTGCCGATGGAGCTCGAGCCGTTCCAAAAGCCGCATCCTCCGTTCTGGGCAGGGGCGGGCACGCCCGAGGGAGCGGAAGCCGCAGGCCGCAACGGTTTCAACCTGGTTGCTAATGCGCTCACCTCGCAGATCCGCACCATGACCGATCGTTACCGTGCGGCATTCAAAGGAACGCACACGCCGATGCTTGGGCTTGCTCGTTTCGTGATCATGGGCGAGACCGACGCCGAGGCGCTGACGATTGCGCGCCGCGCCTACCCGCTTTGGCACCGCCACTTCCATCATCTCTTTCGTATGCACGGCACGAGCCCCGCCGGCGGAGATCGGCCTCCGCATTTCGATCAGATCAAGGACGGCGGGCGCGGCATCGCGGGCTCGCCGGCGACGGTGGTGGACATGATCAAGGCGCAGATGGAAGAGGCCGGCACCAATTATTTCGTCGGGCAGTTCGCCTTCGGCGACCTGACCGTCTCCGAGGTGTTGCGCACGGTCGATCTGTTCGCCCGCGAGGTCATGCCCGCGTTGAGCAAGGTCTGATGCGGGAAGCCAGAGGCGAGCGTTCACGATACCGGGCAAAGCCCGTTCGCAAACTCATTCGTTTGCGCCCGGTGTCGGCTAAGCGACCATCGGGCCAGAAGGTCCATTCGCATCCCGCGCGTTCGCAAATGCCAAATTTGTTGCATTGCAGCAATTGGTCTGCGCAGAAAATTTCAATTGAATCAAAATGTTACGGCCAGCATGGATGGGTTAGGTTATTGTTATAGAAGCGGTCACTAGCTTTTGAACCCAGGTTGCCGGCGAACCGGCGCAGGGCGCCTCTCGTTATTATGTAAAGGCCTGTGATGAGGAATGTATCGGTGGAATTTCGGGGGGGCCTCCACTACTATCTCCGGCCGGATTCGGCGGACCACAAGCCGAAGTGGGGGACCGGCCGACGTTCGTTCGGACGGGGTTTACAACAGACGCGCGGTCCACGCGTGCAGAGGTGTAGATGAAGCCTACCGACATTTCGAGGCCGGACTACTTCCATAAAGTCGTGGATTGTCAGTGGGCCTGTCCGGCGCATACGCCGGTGCCCGAATATATCCGGTTGATCGCGGCGGGCCGCTACAGCGACGCCTACATGGTCAACTGGAAGTCCAACGTCTTTCCCGGAATTCTCGGGCGCACCTGCGACCGGCCCTGCGAGCCGGCCTGCCGGCGCGTGCGGGTGGAGAACGAGCCGGTGGCGATCTGCCGCCTCAAACGCGTCGCCGCGGACTTCAAGGACGACATCCGCGCCCGCCTGCCCAAGCCGGCCACGGTCAAGAACGGCAAGCGCATCGCGCTCGTGGGCGGCGGCCCCGCCTCGCTCACGGTCGCGCGCGACCTCGCCCCGCTTGGCTATCACTGCGTCATATTCGATCAGGATCCGAATCCGGGCGGCATGATCCGCACGCAGATCCCGCGCTTCCGCTTGCCCGAATCCATCATCGACGAGGAATGCGATTACATCCTCGACATCGGCATCGAATTTCGCGGCAGCCAGCGCATCGACAGCCTCAACGCGCTGCTGACAGAGGGGTGGGATGCAGTGTTCGTCGGGTGCGGCGCGCCGCGCGGGCGTGACCTCGACATTCCCGGCCGCAAAGAGGCGGCGGCGAACATCCACATCGGCATCGACTGGCTCTCCTCGGTCTCCTTCGGCCACATCAACAAGATCGGCAAGCGCGTCATCGTGCTCGGCGGCGGCAACACGGCCATGGACTGTTGCCGCTCCTCGCGCCGGTTGGGCGGCGACGACGTCAAGGTGATCGTCCGCTCGGGTTTCGAGGAAATGAAAGCGTCCCCGTGGGAGAAGGAGGACGCCATGCACGAGGATATCCCCATCCTCAATTTCCTCGTGCCGAAAGAATTCACGCGTGAAAATGGCCGGCTGACCGGCGTGCTGTTCGAGAAAGTGAAGGCCGAATACGACGCCAACGGCCGCCGCAACCTCGTTCCCACCGGCGAGCCGGATCAGCACTTTCCTTGCGACGACGTGCTGGTCGCGGTCGGCCAGGAGAACGCTTTTCCGTGGATTGAGCGCGACATCGGCATCGAGTTCGATAAGTGGGGCATGCCGAAAGTCGATTCCAAGACGATGGCATCGACCCACCCGCGCGTGTTCTTCGGCGGCGACGCCGCCTTCGGTCCCAAGAACATCATCTGGGCCGTCGCCCACGGCCACGACGCCGCCTTGTCGATCGACAAGCTGTGCTCGGGCTCCGACATCAACGACCGTCCTCTCCCGATGGTCGAGATCGTCAGCCAGAAGATGGGGCTCCACGAGTGGAGCTACGACAACGACATCGCCCCCGACCGGCGCTACCGCGTACCGTTGCGTGACAAGGTCGTGGCGTTGCGCGACATCAAGACCGAGGTCGAGCTCGGCTACGACCCCGACCTCGCCCTCAAGGAGGCGCACCGCTGCCTCAATTGCGACGTGCAGACCGTGTTCACCTCCTCGCTCTGCATCGAATGCGATGCCTGCGTCGATATCTGTCCAATGGACTGCATCACCTTTACTGAGAACGGCGAGGAAGCCGATTTGCGCACGCGGCTCAGGGCACCCGCCAACAACGTCACTCAAGACCTCTACGTCGCCAATGACCTCAAGACCGGCCGCGTCATGGTGAAGGACGAGGATGTCTGCCTGCACTGTGGATTGTGCGCGGAACGCTGTCCCACCGGCGCTTGGGACATGAAAAAATATCTCATCGACATGACGCACGCGAATGACAAATGCCAAGTAGCAGCCCGATCAGCAGCGTAAACGATTTCGTCGTCCGGTTCGCCAACGTCAACGGCTCGGGCTCCGCCAGCGCCAACGAGCTGTTCGCGCGCTCGGTGCTGCGCATGGGCATTCCGGTTGCGCCCCGCAACATCTTTCCGTCCAACATCCAGGGCCTGCCGACCTGGTACGAGGTGCGCATCTCGGAGGCCGGCCATCTTGGCGCGCGCGGCGGCACCGATCTCATGGTGGCGATGAACCCGCAGACCTGGAACAAGGACATCTCAGGGATCGAGCCCGGCGGATACCTGCTCTACGATTCCACCAAACCGATGCCGAAGTCCAAGTTCCGCGAGGACATTACGGTGATCGGCGTGCCGCTGACCGCGCTCTGCAACCGCGAGTACAGCGACGCGCGCCAGCGTCAGCTGTTCAAGAACATCATGTATGTCGGAACGCTTTGTGCGCTGCTCGATATGGACGTCGACGCGACCGAGCAGCTCGTGCGCGAGCAGTTCAAGTCGAAGGAAAAGCTGATCGATGCGAACCTGCACGCGCTGCATCTCGGGCGCGAGTGGGCGCTGCAGAATCTGCAATGCCCGATCGGGTTACGTTTGCGCCGTGCCAAGGCGGTCGGCGACCGCATTTTCATCGAAGGCAACTCGGCCGCGGCGCTGGGCGCCCTCTATGGCGGGGCCAGCGTGTGCGCCTGGTACCCGATCACGCCTTCGTCCTCGCTCGCGGATGCGTTCACCAGCCATTGCCGGCGGCTGCGCGTCGATCCGGCGAGCAAGAAAAGCAAGTTCGCCATCGTGCAGGCCGAGGACGAGTTGGCGTCGATCGGCATGGTCATCGGCGCCGCCTGGAACGGGGCGCGGGCATTCACCGCCACCTCGGGCCCGGGCATTTCACTGATGCAGGAGTTTCTCGGTCTGGCATATTTCGCTGAAATTCCCGCCGTGATATTCGACGTGCAACGCGCCGGGCCGTCGACCGGCATGCCGACGCGTACGCAGCAATGCGATCTGATCTCCTGCGCCTACGCATCGCACGGCGACACCAAGCACGTACTGCTGTTTCCGGAGGACCCCGCCGAGGCCTTCGATTTCGCGGCGGATGCGTTCGATCTCGCCGACCGCCTGCAGACGCCGATCTTTGTCATGCTCGATCTCGACATCGGCATGAACCACCGCCTGTGCCGGCCGCTCGCCTGGGACGACAGCCGCAAGTACGATCGCGGCAAGGTGATGACCGCGGCAGATCTCGACGCCGGCAAGGATTTCGGCCGCTATCTCGATGTCGACGGCGACGGCATTCCCTATCGCACCTATCCCGGAACGCATCCGACTAAGGGCTCGTTCTTCACCCGCGGCACGTCACGCGACCGCTATGCGCGCTACACCGAGGAAGGCGCGCCCTATGCCGACAACATGCAGCGGCTGCTGCGCAAATTCGAAACCGCCAAGGACCTCGTTCCACGTCCGCTGCAGGCGAATGCCGCCAAGCCCACGAAATACGGCGTCATCTACTACGGCTCGACGTCGCCGGCGATGGACGAGGCGATCCATTTGATCGAGGCGCGCGGCCATTCGCTCAACCGCCTGCGCGTGCGCGCCTTCCCGTTCCACTCGAGCGTCACCAGCTTCGTCGCCGACCACGACTTCGTGTTCGTCGTCGAGCAGAACCGCGACGCGCAACTGCGCTCGCTCATCGTCAACGAATGCAGCATCGATCCCGTCCGCGTGGTGCCGATCCTGCATTACGACGGCACGCCGATCACGGCGCGCTTCATCTCGCGCGCGATCGGCGACCATCTTGACGCGCTGAAGGTCACCCCCTTGCGCAAGGTGGTGTCATGACCGCGCGAACGGGCCGAGGACCATGACCTACATCACCAAACCCAAATTTCATCATCCGGCACTGCCGAAGAACGCACTCGGCTACACCCACCGCGACTATGAGGGTTCGGTATCGACGCTGTGCGCGGGCTGCGGCCACGACTCCATCTCCGGGGCGATCATCGAGGCTTGTTTCCAGCTCGACATCGAACCGCATCGGGTGGCCAAGCTCTCCGGCATCGGCTGCTCCTCGAAAACCCCGACCTATTTCCTCGGCAACTCCCACGGCTTCAATTCCGTGCACGGACGCATGCCTTCCGTGCTCACCGGCGCGAACCTGGCCAATCGCGACCTCATCTATCTGGGCGTATCGGGCGACGGCGATTCCGCTTCGATCGGACTGGGTCAGTTCGCGCATGCGCTGCGCCGTGGCGTGAACATGGTCTATATCGTCGAAAACAACGGTGTCTACGGCCTCACCAAAGGGCAGTTCTCGGCCACCGCCGACCGCGGATCGAAATCCAAGCGCGGCGTGACCAACACCGACAATTCCATCGACCTCGTCGCGCTGGCGCTACTGCTCGGCGCCACCTTCGTCGCCCGCTCGTTCTCCGGCGACAAGGAGCAGATGGTGCCGCTGATCAAGGCGGCGATCGAGCACGAAGGCGCCGCCTTCATCGACGTGATCTCCCCGTGCGTCGCATTCAACAATCACGTCGGCTCGACCAAGAGTTTCGATTACGTGCGCGAGCACAACGAGGCGGTGAACCGGCTCGACTTCATCACCGGACGCGCGCCGATCACGGTCGCTTACGAAGCAGGCGCGGTGGAAGTCGTGGAGCAGCACGACGGCTCGAAGCTCGTGCTCAAGAAGGTCGCCGCCGATTACGACCCGAACGACCGGCTCGGCGCCATGAACTTCCTGCAGCGGCACGCCGCCGTCGGCCAGATCGTCACCGGCCTGCTCTACGTGGATCCCGAGCCGGAAGACCTGCACCGCAATTTCAATACCGTCGAAGCGCCGCTCAATTCTCTCGCGGAAGCCGAGCTGTGCCCAGGCTCGGCAATGCTCGAGAAGATCAACGCGAGCTTGCGCTAGCGCGCCGGGATTGAGCCTTACCTCGTTCTCGCGACGCGATGCGACCCTAGTCCTAAGTGAGTTCGCTGGCGATCCACCTCGTGACTGACTGCCGGGTAGGTGACCAGCCAAGATCGGCTGCGGCTTTCCCGCGCACACGGCTGTTTGAGCCGAGCGAGAACACTGCCATGTTCCAACCCCAGGCGGCGATCGCCTGCTCGGCGGACCAGGATTGTGGTGCGCCGAGACCAAGTCGGGCCGCGATGGCCTTCGAGATTTCGGCCAACGCCTCCTCGCCGCTCTCGACGTACATGAATGTGCCGGCGGGTGCTTTCGCGAGGGCCAACGGATAAAGCGCCGCGACATCGGCGATATGGACATTCGACCAACGGTTCAGTCCGCGTCCGATGTACCGCGCGATCCCGGATGCCTTGGCTTGGCGCACGAGCGCGGGGATCTGGACGCTTT
>DASQXF010000040.1:0-4860 GCA_035639895.1 Xanthobacteraceae bacterium | reverse complement strand
GCGCCGGACATCCCGCCGATCGCGGAGGCCGGCGTTCCCGGATTCGACGCTGCCGGCTGGGGCGTCTTCGCGGTGCCGGCCGGCACGCCGAAGGAGGTCGTGGGCAGGCTGCAAACCGCGCTCGCCGAGGTGTTGGCCTTGTCCGACGTTCAACAGCAGATCATCAAGCTCGGCATGATTCCGGGAAACAGCTCCTCGCCCGAGGAGCTGGAGCGCTTCATCGCCTCCGAGATCGCGCGCTGGGGCAAGGTCGTGACGCAGGCGGGGCTGGCGGGGACCGAGTAGCGCCGGTACCGCGGAACGACTCCACCGCGTCACCCGCGGGCTTGACCCGCGGGTCCATCTTCTTCGTAAGATTCAAAGCGCATTTTCCTAAGAGGATGGATTGCCGGGTCAAGCCCGGCAATGACGGCATTTGGTTTTGCCGTGCGCAACGGTACCGTAAAACGCGCTCACAGAAATCGCGTCGGCCACATCAGCGTGCGCCACATGTGCGACGACGGCGTGTTGTCGAAGCCGAGGCCTTCCTTCGGCTGCTTGAAATGGCGCCCGATGATGTCGACGAAATCGTCGAGGTTGACCTTGGCATTGGGATCGAACGCATAGATGTCGTTCACACAGATTAGCCGCGCGGTCATGTAATACTTGTGGCCGCGGGCGCGCTTGTATTCCTCGACGAGGTAGGGCTCGGGCTGGTAATCCGGCCCGAAATATTTGAGGTACATGTCCGGATATTTGTAGCCGACCGACTCGTCGGGGAAGAAGCGCAGCGCCTGATGCACGCGCACGGCCCAGCTCACCTCTTCGTCCACATAGGGCTCGATCAGCTGCGCGCCCCAATAACCGTGATCGCAACGGATGAAGCCGGCAACGCCGACATCGTGGAGCAGGCACGCCAACACGACCTTCTCGTCGTGGCCGGCCTTGAGCGCCAGCGACGCGCTTTGCAAGAGATGGTTCATCGATACGAAGCGGTGTTTGAAGAAATCGATCAGCGTCGGCTTGTCCGGCATCTTGGGCAGCCGCGGATCGGCGCCCATCAGGAAATACTTGCCCGGATTGCGCGCCTGCAGTTCGGCGCCGCTGACGTAATCCATATTGCCGTCGCCCATGGAGAACAGCGCCGACTTGGTGGCGATCTTGTCGTTGAGCTCCTCCATCATTTTGTGTTCGAGCTCGTCCGCCTGCTCCGACAATGTCAGCGGCCTCGATGCGGCGTGCGGTCCCATGCGATGCTCCCGGTGAACGCCTTGCGGCGAATTGTCCGTCTGCGCCTGTCTACACCCAATCTCAATTGGGTGAAACTCTTCCCGGGCGCGGCTGCCACGGCTGGCCACAAATGGGCATACCATCTATTACAGCAACACGTAGCTCATGCCCCACATCGAAGTCCGCAAAGTTTCCCTCGTCTACGACACACCGGCCGGCCAGGTTCCGGCCGTCGTGGATGTCGACTTTGATATCGAGGCCTCGGAATTCCTTTGCATCGTCGGTCCTTCCGGCTGTGGCAAGTCGACCCTGCTCAACGTCATCGCTGGATTTCTCCTCCCGACCGCCGGCGAAATCCGCATCGGCGGCCAGCCGGTCACCGGACACGGGCTCGATCGCGGCGTGGTGTTTCAGGACTTTGCCCAGCTGTTTCCCTGGCGTACCGCGCTCGGGAACGTCACCTTCGGGCTCGAGATGAAGGGGATGGGCAAGCCCGAGCGCGAAGCGATTGCGCTCGAGCAGCTCAAGCTGGTGAAGCTGGAGAAGTTCGTAGCCGCGTACCCGCATCACTTGTCCGGCGGCATGCAGCAGCGGGTCGCCATCGCGCGGGCCCTCGCGTACAATCCGGCGGTGCTGCTGATGGACGAGCCATTCGCCGCGCTCGATGCGCTTACGCGCGACGACATGCAGCGCCTGCTCGCGGACGTTTGGCGAAAGACGCGCAAGACAGTGGTCTACGTGACGCACAACGTGGCGGAGGCGGTTTACCTCGCGGATCGCGTGGTGGTGATGACGTCGCATCCCGGCATGGTGAAGGCCGAGCTGCCGATTCGCTTGCCGCGGCCGCGCGACCCGCTCAGCGTCGAATTCCTGCAACATCAGAAGTCGCTGCTGCACCATCTGGGGCAGGACGCAGGCGCGCACGCAACGCAAGCTGGGTCACAGACATGGGGTGGATGACTGGTTTCGGCTGTGCGGTGCTGCTGCTCGCGTTCGCAGCAGGCGGCACGGCGCGTGCGGAGGAGCCGTACCCGACGCGGCCGATCCGGCTGGTGGTGGGTTTCGGCGCCGGCGGCCCGACCGATATTCCAGCGCGCTTCATCGCCGATAAGCTCGGCGAGGCGCTCGGCCAGCGCGTGATCGTCGAAAACAAGCCCGCGGCAGCCGGGATGATCGCGGCACGAGACGTGCTGTCGCAGCCGCGTGACGGCTATACCTTGCTGCTGTGCACGCATTTCGAGCCGATCAACACCACGCTCTACAAGAACGCGCAATTCAAGCTCAGCGACATCGCCCCGGTGTCCCTCATCGCCAAATACTATTACGGGCTCGCGCTCGCCAATGCCGTTCCCGCCGCCGACTTCGATGCATTCGTGCAATACGCCAAGGCGCATCCCGGCGAGGTGAGCTACGCCACCATCGGTGCCGGATCGGCGCAGGAGATTCTCGCCCGCCAGCTCGAGAAGCTCGCCGGCATGACCATGAACCGCGTGCCCTTCCGCGGCGGTGCCCAGGTCGTGCAGGAGCTCGTCGCCGGGCGCGTGCAATTCTACGTCTCTCCGACCTTGGCGATCCTGCCGCAATATCAGGCGGGACAGCTCAAGATCCTGGCCGTATCGGCGCCACAGCGGCTGAAGAATCTGTCCGAGATTCCGACGCTGACCGAACGGGGCGTCGATTTCGTGCGCTACGGCTGGCTCGGCATCTGCGCCGGCGCCGGCACGCCGCAGCCGATCCTCGATCTGCTGCAGCGCCACGTCACGACCATCGTCGGCTCGGGCGAGTACCGCGCGATGATCGAAAAGGCGGGCTCCATTGCGGTATCGTCCACTGCGGAGGAACTTCGGCAGGTGATGGCGCAGACGCTGGATGAGGTAGCATCGAGCATCCGCGAATTCGGCCTGCAGCAGGATCAATGAACTCTCGCCGTCATGCGCGGGCTTGACCCGCGCATCCATCTTCTTTGAAAGTCTTAGAAGATGGATGGATCGCCGATCAGTCCCGCAATGACGACGGGATTGGGTTGGCACCTTGGCCTGCAAACCGGCATTAGGGAGGAGAACAGTGAATCGCCTTGAATTGACACGGCGGCAGTGGCTGGCGGGAAGCGCGCTGGCGCTGGCGTTGCCGGCGCGGCCGGCATGGGCGCTGGAGACCATCCGGCAGGGCTTCCAGACCAACATCTGGGGCATGCCGACCTATTACTTGCTCAAATCGGGCCTGCTCGAGAAGCGCGGCATCAAGTTCGAGGAATTCGCCGTGCCCTCCGGCAATCTCACCATGCAGCAGATGGTGGCGCGGCAGGTCGATCTCGGCACCTACGCCGCGCAGTCCTTCATCATCGGGCACGACAAGGGCGGCCTTGTCGCGATCGCGCAGATCGAAACCGTCGGCAAGACCGCGCAGGTCGTCACGCGCAAGGACCTCAACTTGACAAAGGTCAGCGAGCTCAAGGGACTCAAGGTCGCCAACCAAACCGGCTCATCCGTCGGCAATATCTTCGTGGACGTTATTGCGCCGGCGGCTGGCCTGAAGAAGGGCGACTTCCAGGAAGTGCGCATGGACGTCAACAACATGGTCGCAGCGATGGCCGCCAAGACCGTCGACGCCATGGTCAATGTGGAGCCCTACAATTCGATTGCCGTCGCCGAGGGCATCGGTACGTCGATCATGGACTTCTCGCAGGTCGACAAGATGCCGGTGTTCATGGCGGCGACGCCCGATTTCGTCGACAAGAGCCCGGAAACCGTCATCGCCTACCTCAAGTGCTGGCAGGAAGTGGCGCGCGACTTCAAGGACAATCCCGCCAAGGTCGCCGACGTGATCTACGCGTTCTTCACCTCGAAGGGCTATGCCATGTCGCGCGAGACCTTCGCCACGGCGCTAGCGAAGGTCGAGGTCAATCCGGGCTTTCCCTCCGATCTCGTGCCCGGGCTGCAGAAGGACGCCGAGGTGCTGCTGCGGGAGAAGAAGATTTCCGCCATCCCCGACTGGAAGAAGGCACTGCGGCCGGACCTGTGGGCGAAGGCGAGTGCGTGAGTTGGTCTCGGGTCGTCATTGCCGGGCTTGACCCGGCAATCCATCGATCTTCGTAAGATGTTCTTACGAAGAAGATGGACCCGCGGGTCAAGCCCGCGGGTGACGCGGCTGCGCACGGCGCGCTCTTTATCATTTCCGTACCACGCCTCCTCGCCTGCCGCGTTGAAACGCGCTAAAGGTGCGCGCGACGTCAGGGCATGGAGAGTGGAATGAAAGGACGCAAGAAGGTCGCGAAAAAAACTGCGAAGACCAACAGGAGGTCGAAGCCAGCGCCGAAAAAAGCGGCAGCGAAAGCCGCGCCCAGGCGTGCGGCGCCCGCGAAGAGTCCGGTCACCAACGGCGGACCGATCACCTGGAACTTCAAGCTCATCGCCCATCACCTGCTCGACGGGTTCGGCGGCATGGGCGAAGGCATGTCGATCCAGATCGCGTCCGACGGCCGCCGCATCCTGTGGCTCGCGCACGAAAGCGCGCCGAAGAATTTCACCGCCGTCGATGTATCCGATCCGCGCAAGCCCAAGGTCGTGGTGCAGACCGACCTGCCGCAGGCGCACATGCGCTCCAATTCGCTGGAGACCTGCGGGAACATCATGGCGGTTGCCTACCAGACGC
>DASQXF010000039.1:0-6871 GCA_035639895.1 Xanthobacteraceae bacterium | reverse complement strand
ATTCACGTAGGTGGTGCCGCTCATGCCAAGCGCTCGTGCCTTGAGCGTCATGCGCGCGGCGAATTCTTCTTCACTGCCGGCGACCGATTCGGCGACGACGACTGCGGCGTCGTTCGCGGACTTGGTGACCAGGCCCAGGATCGCGTCCTCGACCTTGATGGTCTGGTCGGACTTGAGGCCAAGCTTGGTGGGGTTCTGCAGCGACGCCTTGCGCGTGACCGGCAGCGGCGTATCGAGCTTGAGCTTGCCGGCTTCAAGCTGCTCGAACAGCAGGTAGAGCGTCATGATCTTGGTCAGCGATGCCGGATGACGCGGCTCATCCGCGCTGGCCTCGTGCAGCACGACACCGGATTTGTCGTCGACCACGATCGCGGCATAGGGCGGACGGTAATTGGGGCCGTGGATCGCGCGCGGGCGGGAATGGTCGCGCTTGGACTTGGCACGGGCTTGCGCCTGATCGGACCCGGCGATGGTAACGCTCAGCGCTGCCACGACAGTGGCAAGCGCGAGCCAACGCGAGCGCGAGATCCGAGCCCCCATTTGCAGCCCCCGTGATCGCGAATCGTGCGAGTGCAGTAAACCGCGAATCCGCGGCGCTGGCTGTAATCGCGATGCCACACTCGGCGGAAATTTGCTTATGCCTAACTGGCGCGCCGCAATCCCTCCCGTCACCCGCGGGCTTGACCCGCGGGTCCATCTTCTTCGTGAGAACTTTTGCCAACAGGATGGATTGCATCGCAACGCGGGCTTGCCCGAGTTGCGCAATATTATGCGCCGGAAGTCCCGACTTCCGGTGTCAAGCCCGGCAATGACCAGGTCGCAGATTCGGGCGCTGGTCGCGCGGGCACTCCGCGACTACTCTATGACCTCTAGCTGCGCCCCAAAGCACCGGGAGCAATGAGCCATGCGAATGATCGACTTGAGCAGGGAGCTTTATCACCGAACCCCGACCTATCCGGGACAGCCGCCGATCATTCACGGCATCTGGAAGACCCACGAAGAATCCTTCGTCGAATCCGGAAACGTGCACGGCAATTGTGTGATGTTCTTCTCCATGCCGGACCACGGCGGCACCCACATCGATGCTCCGCGTCACTTCGGAATGAGCGGCATTCCGATCGACGAGTACCCGCTCGAGTACTGCTACGTGAAAGGAATTTGCCTCGACTTGCGCCACATCCCGCCCAAGGCCGAGATTACGCCGTCGGATCTCGAGCAGGCGGTGAAGAAATCAGGCACCGCCATTCCCAAGCGCGGCACGGTGTTGCTCTGCACCGGGCATCATGCGCGCACCTTTCCCACGCCCGCCTACTCGACCGACAATCCCGGCGTCAACGTCGCGGCGACCGAATGGCTGGCACGCCAAGGCATCGTTCATTTCGGCATCGACTCCATGCGCCCGGGCCCGATGGGCAAGGTGAACTCGCTCGTGCACAAGGCTTGCCTCGAGCTCGACATCACGCATATGGAAAGCCTATGCAATCTCGAGGCACTGATCGGGCAAGGCGAATTCCGCTTCATCGGGCTGCCGCTCAAATGGCGCGGCGGCACCGGCTCGCCGATCCGCGCGGTGGCGGTCTTCGAGGAGTAAGCCGGGACTTCACTCCGTCGGCACGACGCCGATGTCCCTGGCGGCGCGGGCGATCCGCGCACGCTGCTGTTCGATTTCGGCGGCAAACGCCGCAGGCCCGCCGAAATTCGGGACCTGGCCGGTCGTGTTCAACCGCTCCTCCACCGCCGCATCCATCGCCTCTCGCACGTCCGCCGCGATGCCGTCGCGAATTCGCTCCGGCATGGTGGGCGGACCGAAAAATCCGACCAAGCCGTCGAGCGTAAGCTCGGGATAGCCGGCCTCGGCCACCGTGGGGACATCGGGTAGCACGGCGGAGCGCCTCGAGTTCGTCACCGCCAGCAGCTTGACCTTGCCGGCTTCGATCTGCGGCCGCGCGATCGCGTAGGCGGTCACGTTGATGTGGATGCGTCCGGTCGCCAGATCGTTCGCGGCTTCGACCAGATTGCGGTACGGCACTTTCGACATGGAAAGCCCCGCATTCTTCAGAAACGCGGCGAACATGAATTCGTTGCTACTGGTGGTGCCCGCCCAGTTGAGCTTGCCCGGCTGCGCACGCGCCATGGCCACCAAGTCGGCGAGCGATTTGACCTCGAGCGCCGCCGGCACGGCGTCCACGACAATGGTGTTGGAGACACGGGCGATCGGCACGATGTCTTCCGCCTTGTACGGCACGTGTTTGTAGATGAAGGGATGCGCCGTAAACGACCCGCTTGGCGCCGCGAGCAGGACGTGATCGTCATTGGCGCCGACGAAGGCGCTGATAGCGACGAGGCCGTCGCCGCCGGGACGATTCTCGACGATCACCGGCTGGTTCCAGCGCTTGGTCAATCGATCGGCGATGAGCCGCGTGCCGATGTCGACGCCGCTGCCCGGGCCCAGCGTCACGATGAACTTGACCGAGCGCTGCGGCCATGTCTGCGCGGCCGACGGCTTTGCCGCGAGGAAGAGCGCAGCGAGCAGGCCGAAGGCGAATGCGAGACGCTGCGCGCCGAGCACTGGGATCTCCATGTCATCACTAAATGGCACAAAGCCGCTGCCGCAAAGTAGCTCACTCGTCGATGTCAGCAGCTTAGCACGTCGCTCGGCGGGAAAGCGCGTTTTTGTGATCGTCGTCACATGGCCAATGGAGAGCCCGCATTACTTTCACATCGTCGGACCAATCAAGTCCGGCAATCGACCGCTGGGACCAAGTCAGCGGATTGAACTAACCCCGCCAACGGGTGGCCCCGTTCGGCGGGGTTTCTTCATACTTCCTCGAAATGTCCCGCGGCTGCACCCGTCTAACGGCGCCGCATCACGGCGCTCTCCAGCCACGAGATCGCGAGATACATCAGCGAGGACACGATCGCCAGGATGGTGATTCCGGTCATCACGATGTTCATCTTGAAAATCTGGGCGCCGTACTGGATGAGATAGCCGAGCCCCAGATTGGCCGACTGAAACTCGCCCACGACCACGCCCACGAGTGAAAGCCCCGCATTCACCTTGAGCGCGGCAAGCAGCGTCGGCACGCTGCCGGGCAGCACCACTTTGCGCAGAATCTGCCCCTTGGTCGCGCCGAACGTCTGCGCCAGTTTGATCTTGTTCGGGTCGATACCCTGGAAGCCCGAATAGATCATCAGGATGGTGATGAAGACGGAGATCGCGAGCGACATTCCGTAGATCGACAGCGTCGCGCCGAGCCAGATGTAGAAGATCGGCACGAACGCCGTCTTCGGCATGGCGTTGGCGACGACGAGGTAGGGATCGAGCACCTTATAGAGTGTGTTCCACCACCACAGCGTCGCGGCGACCGCGGTGCCGAGCACCATCGCGCCGGTGAAGCCGAGCACGGTCGCCAGTACCGTCGCCCAGGTATGGGTGAGGATGCTCGCCTGCTGCGGCGTCGATTTGAGCAACTCGACGAAGGTCGGCCACAGCGCGGAGGGATAGCTGGTCAGCACCGGGTTAACGATGAGCGCCCTCGGCAGCACCTCCCACAGCACCAGAAAAACGATAAGGACCGCAAGCTGTGTGATGCGCACCACGAGGTGCCCTCGCCGTTCCCGCGCGAGCCAGGCGAGATATTGCGGGCTCGGCGCGGCAAGTGTTTCAGCCTTCGACATGGACTTCGAGCTCCTGCCACAGCGTGTTGAAATAGCCGTTGAACTCGGGGGCGTTGCGCGCCGCTAGAGGCGTCGGGCGTTCCCCACCCGTCGCCGCAAAGCGGATCGCATGGTCGGACTTCACCCGTCCGGGCCGACGCGATAGGACGATTACCCGCTCGGCCATGCTGACCGCTTCGCCGATATCGTGGGTGACCAGGATCGCGGTCTTCTTCTCCCGCCGCAGGATAACCGCAACCTCATCGGACAGCGCGAGCCGCGTCTGTGAATCGAGTGCCGCGAAGGGCTCGTCGAGCAGAACGACGTCGGGTTCCGTGCACAGCGTGCGCGCCAGCGCCACGCGCTGGCGCATGCCGCCCGAGAGCTGCCGCGGCAGGTGGCGCAGGAACTGGCCGAGTCCGTAACGGGTGAGCAGCGCGGTTGCCCGCTCGCGCGCCTTCGCCATGTCCGCGCCCTGGATTTCGGCGCCCAGCACCGCGTTTTCGAGAATGGTGCGCCACTCGAACAAATAGTCCTGCTGCAGCATGTACCCGACCTTGCGGTTCGGACCGGTCACGGGCTTGCCGTCCACCAGTACCGTTCCCTCGGTCGGCATGAGGATGCCGGAGATCAGCGACAACAGCGTGCTCTTGCCGCAGCCGCTCTGTCCGATGATGGCGACGAACTCTCCGGGAGCAATCGAGATCGAGACATGCTTGAGCGCCTCGGTCTCGCCCTCGAGACCGAAGTAACGCAGGTTGACGTTGCGCAGCTCGACCTTGGGCGAAGCGGCAGATGCCGGTGCCGCCACGGATCACTTCGCCTTGTTGAAGAACTCGGTGACGACGAGGTCGGCAAACTTCACGCGCTTGCCTGCCTCGAGCACGTGGCCTTGCACGAGAATGTCCTGGAATTTCTCCATCGCCGCCGGCTCGATCACCGGCGAGGTCTTCCAGATCTTGAGCCGACGGTAACGTTGCGCGGCGTGAGCGAGAACATCGGGCTTCACCGCCGGGAAGAATTGGCCAATGGCGCTCACCAGCTCCGGGATGGGTGCCTGCGCCGTCCACGTCATGCCTTTGGCGATGGCGTTGGTCCAGTTCTGCAGCGTCTCCTTGTTCTCGCGGATGTATTTGTCGGTCGCCATGAAGGTGGTGTAGTCGGCAAGGCCCACGGTCTCGCCGACCGAGGCCATGAAATGTCCCTTGCCGTCGAGCTCGAGCTGCGAGGCATCCGGCTCGATGAAGATGCCATATTGATTTTGCCCCGCCAGCCACGAGCCCACGCGCGCGGGAATGCCGACATTATTCATGAGCTTGACGTCGGTTTGCGGGTCAAGCCCGTTCTGACGCAGCGCCGCCTCGAGAAAGAGCAGCGGCGTGCTGCCCGGCCGGAAGCCCAGGATCTCTTTGCCCTTGAGCATCTTCCAGTCGAATTTGTCGACCTTCTCGCGCCCGACCAGCATGAAGCCGTCGGTCGAGGTGAGCCCGCAAAAGATCGGAATCTTGACCGGTGAATCGCTGTTCTGAACGTAGATCGCCGATTCAGGGCCGATGAGCGCGATATCGGCCTGGTTCGACACCATGATTGCCACCGACTTGTCGCCGCCTTGCGCGGTAGCGAGCGTGACATCGAGCCCCAATTCGTCGAAGTAGCCCTTGGCGATGGCCACATACGCCGGCGCATAGAGCATCGAGCGCACGACCTCGTTATAGCGAACCTTTACGCGCGGCTTCGATTGCGCCAAGGCGGGCAGCGGAGCCGCGGCGGAGATTAGCGTCGCAAAACCAGTCTGGAGCGTGCGGCGGCGATTGAGCATGGATCATCCCCGCTTGTGTCGCGATCACAATTGGCAGCCGGAATTTAAGCACCGATTTGCGCAAAAGGCCACCGAGGTGCGCGCGGCATTGGGCCGTCATGCGCGGGCAGAAGCGCGTCGAAGACGCGCGTGAACGCGCTTTTGACCCGCGCATCCACCTTCTTCGCAAGAGATTTTTGCAAAAAGGATGGATTGCGCCGCAACTCGGGCTTGCCCAGGTTGTGCAGCATTGTGCGCCGCAAGTCGGGTAAACCCGACTTGCGGTGTCAAGCCCGGCAATGACGTCCGCAATCGAGTAGCATCGATGATTGACGTCAGAATGTCGTCCAATCGCCTGAGCGCTCGAAGGCCGCCGCGGCGCGGTAGATCGTTTCCTCGGCGGAGTGGCGGCCGACCAGCATCAGCCCGATGGGACGACCGTCTTCCATCCCGCACGGCACGCTGATCGCCGGATGTCCGGTAACGTTGAACGGACAGGTGTTGCGGGTCGGCTCCCAACTTCTCCGCGTGATCTCCTGCGGCGTGGCGTCTTTGGCGGGAATGGGCGTCGCCTTCATCGGCACCGTCGGCAGCAGCAGAAGATCGTGCACCGCCAGCACGGCGTCGTAGCCCGCGCGCACGCGTCGGCGCAGGTTCTGCGCCTTGGCATAGAAGCGGCCGCCATAGCGGTCGAGCGTGTACTTGCTGAAAATCGAGGCGATCTTGAGCGTGTCGGCGAATTCATCCGCGCGATTGCGCCAACCCATCGCGCGCTCGACGAGGCTCGTGACGTAAAGGCCCTCGTGTCCGATGCCGGCGCCATTCATCTCCAGCAGCATGACGCAGGCCGCATCGCCGCGGATCGCCGCCCACACGGGGAAGCCGAGCGCGTGGGTGGGCACCGATACCTCCTCGACGATCGCGCCCAATTTGGCGAAGCGCTGCGCAGCCTCGCGCACGTGGGCGTCGACGTCGCCTTCCGAATTGGGGTGGCCGAAGCCTTCCTTGATGACGGCGATGCGCAGCCCCTCGATCCCGCCCGCGAGCGCCTCGGTATAGCGACCGGGCGCAACCCCGCGCTGGCGCGTGTCGAGACCATCAGGGCCGGCAATGACCTCGAGCAGCAGCGCATTGTCGTGCACGTTCGCGGTCATCGGCCCGCAGGTGTCGATGGTGATCTCGAGCAGCCCGATCCCGGTATAAGGAACGAGCCCGAAGGTCGGCTTCAACCCGACGATGCCGCAATGGCTCGCCGGGATGCGGATCGAGCCGGCCTGATCGCCGCCCATCGCCATATCGACCTCGCCGGCGGCGACCAGCGCCGCACAGCCCGAGGACGATCCGCCGGCGGAGTAGCCGCGCTTCCGCGGATTGTGCACCGGACCCGTCGAGCTGGTGTGGCTGCCGCCGGAGACG
>DASQXF010000038.1:0-13482 GCA_035639895.1 Xanthobacteraceae bacterium | reverse complement strand
CCTGCCTGCGCTATGGCCGCGCGAGCCCGCGCCGAACCTCGAGATGTTCGAGATGCTGGATGGTGCGGGAGCTTCAGCGGTGGACGCGAGCGGTCTGACCAGCAATTGCGCAGGTCGGACTTTGCCCCGCAAAGCCATCGTGGTGGCCGCGGCCGGATTCGAACCGGCACTCCGGTTTCCCAGAAGCAGATTTTAAGTCTGCTGTGTCTACCGTTCCACCACGCGGCCAGGCGCAGGCGTTCTAGCACCGCTTGCGCACACGTGTCGCGGTGCAGGCGTTCTCAAGCTCCGATCGCCGGAACTAGCGCGGGCGCCGCCTCAGCCGTTCAGCGCGCGGCCCCAGAGGGTCTCCCAGTCCTGGCCGGTGACATCGGTCACGCGGCCGTCGCGCTCGTAGAATTTATTCGGGATCTGGAACATCGCCAACATCAGCCCACCCTCGGGGGTCCAGGCGACGTGGCGGCTGCCAGCCTCGCGCCAGACAAATTCACCGGGCTTGACCTCGAGCCCGGCGGCGGGACCTTCCTTGTCGACCAGCTTGCCCTCGAGCACGTAGGTCTGCTCGATCTTCACGTGCTCATGGTCGGGAAGCACGGCACCGGGCGCAAAGCGCATCAGCGCAGTGACGAGGCCGCTCTCGCGGTCGAACAACAGCGTCTTGACCTCGCAGCCGGGAAAGCGCGTCGGCTGCCACTCCATGTTGGCGGGGCGCACGACATGCGAATGCTGATCGGCGGATTTCTGCGACTTGGGCGTGACAGCATCCATGGGCGGTCCTCCTTAGTCGGATGTGCGGGTGCTGCCGCGATGATAGCCGAAGGCAACGCGGCGCGCTGCTAGATTCCGTCGTCCCGGATCGGCGGCTGGAACGCAAGGCCGGTGTCCCAGGGAAAATCGATCCAGGTGTCTTGCGACACTTCGGTGATGAAGGTGTCGACCATGGGCCGACCCATGGGCTTGGCGTAGACGGTGGCGAAATGCGCTTCCGGCAGCAGGTCGCGCACCACCTTGGCGGTCTTGCCGGTGTCGACCAGATCATCGACGATCAGCACGCCTTTGCCGCGCCCGCCGCCGATGCCGACGATGCTCTCGGCCACGTCCTTGAGCACGTTGAGCTCGCCTTGCGTGATGTCGTTGTAGCTGGTCACGCACACCGTCTCGATCACCCGGATGCCGAGTTCGCGGGCGACGATGGCGGCAGGAACAAGGCCGCCGCGCGTTATGCAGACAATCGCCTGGAACGGTCCGGCGCCGGACAGGCGCCAGGCCAGCGCACGTGCATCGCGATGGAATTGGTCCCACGAGACCGGAAACGGCTTCTGCGGCTGGGGTTGTGGTTGGGGCTGTTGACGCGATCGCGTCATCGTTTCCGTCACCAAGGAAAAAGAGCGTGCGTGCTAGCGCATATCGAGAATGAAATCGAACCTGGCAGCGAGACCGTCGCCGGCTTCGGCCATGCGCATCACCAGTTCACGGCGGAATAGACCGTCGCGGCGGTTCGTCGGCTCGTCGGGAAAATAGAGCTGGGTAGTGAGCACACGCTGCTGCGGCGCCTGCACCTTGACGTGGTAGTGGCGGGTACGGCCGGTGTATAGCGCCGGCAAGATGGTGCGGAAGCGGTAGCGGCCCTCGACATCGGTGAACAGGTGTCCGCGGTAGCGGAAGCCGGCATTGTCGTAATCGCCACGCTCGTCAGCATGCCAGAGATCGACGAGCGCCGCCGCGACGGGGCGGCAGGAGCGCGTGAGCACCTGTCCGCCGAGCTCGACGAGGCGCCCCTTGCTGTTCGGCTCGACGAGATCGGCGCGTTGCGGTGAACTGGGCTTGAAATACGGTCCCTCGGTCTGCCGGACGGTCGGGGCGTCGCCGTCGTGGCATTGCGGCGTCGGAGCAAGCGGCTGCGCCAACACATCGTCGAGCACGAGCCCCGCCGCACCGAGCGCGCTCGCGGCAAGCAGCCGGCGACGCGTGGGAAGAAACAGCATGAGGGCCTCCTCGCGTGCACGCCCCCTTGGCAATCTTACCTGCTTTAGGTGCTCGCGAATATCACGTCAGCGCCATCGACACCGTCACCCACTCGATTGCGCGCCGCGCACCCGCTGCAGCATGTCCTCCACCGCGCGCGTCGCAACGGCGAGCTTTTTTGCGTCGCGGGCGCGCAGGACGACGTTGGTATTGGGCCCGTGTTGCGGGTCGAAGAACGGGTAGCTGCCGATCGCCACCTCGGGATTTGCCTTCGCGATCTCGCCGAGCTGCGCGCCGATATCACCCTCGCGCGCGTCCGCGCGCACGGTCTGCGAGAGGATGCGAACGCCGGTTTTCAGCTTGGGGGCGACCTCGTCGAGCATGGCCTGCATGATGGTCGGCACGCCGGCCATGACGATGACATTGCCGATCCAGAAGCCGGGCGCGCCGGAGACCTTGTTTTCCACGAGATCGGCGCCCTTGGGAATACGCGTCATGCGCAGCCGCGCTTCGTTCATTTCCGCGCCGGTTGCGCGCAGCCGCTCGTGCAGGATGGCGAGCGCGCGCGGATCAACGTCGATGGGCACCCCCAGCGCCTTGGCGACGCAGTCGGCGGTGATGTCGTCGTGGGTCGGCCCGATCCCGCCGGTGGTGAACACGTAGGTGTAGCGGTGGCGCAGCGCGTTGACCGCCTCCACGATCATCGCCTCCTCGTCGCCGACCACCCGCACCTCCTCGAGGTCGATGCCGAGCGCGGTCAGATACTCCGCGATGTAGCCGATATTCTTGTCCTTGGTGCGACCGGACAGAATCTCATTCCCGATCACCAGCAGTGCCGCGGTGACGACCTCTTTAGGCGCGGACGAATCTACGGATGTCATGACGACCGAGGCTAGCGGCCCGATGCCAGGCCCGCCTCTACCCTGCCATTGTGGGTTATGATGCTTCAAGTCATTCGCCGGGGCATCGGCCTCCGGCTCGTCCCCGATCCAAGACGGGGCTTCCTCGAACGCGCCTGGCAAGGCGCGGAGGTTTCCGAATGCGCGCATCGATGCCGCTGCGCCCGATTGCTTATCCGCCCCCGCGCGTCGTCTGCGAGCGCAGCAGCGACGGCGTTCTGCGCTATCGCTCCACCGAGCCCGTGGCCGCGCATGATCCGAGCCTGGCAGGGCTTTTCCGTGCGGCGGTCGAGCGCAATCCCGCCGGCATATTCCTCGCGGAGCGTGACGGCGGCCTTTGGCGCAAATTGACCTATGCGGCGGCGCGACCGGTTGTCGATGCCCTGGCGGCGGGTCTCATCGAGCGCGGCCTCTCGGCCGAACGGCCGGTGATGATCCTCTCCGCCAACAGCATCGACCACGCGCTTCTCACGCTCGCCTGCCATGCCGCCGGCGTTCCGGTAGCGCCGATCTCGGTCGCCTATTCGCTCCAGAGCCAGGATCACGCCAAGCTCAAGCATATCGCCGCCCTGCTGACGCCTGGCCTGATCTATGTCGCGGACACCGGCCCCTTCGCCAAAGCGCTCGCCGCGCTCGACCTGGCGCATGTCGAGCTGGTAGCGAGCCGCAACGGCGCCAACATCGACGGCGTGACCAACTTCGAGCAGATGACGCTGGGCCAGCCGGGCCCGGCATTGGATCAAGCCGTGGCCGCCATCGGCGGCGATACCGTTGCCAAGGTCCTGTTCACCTCTGGCTCGACTGGCCTGCCGAAGGGCGTCATCAATACCCACGGCATGCTGACGGCGAACCAGCAGCAGCTCGCGCAGATCTGGCCCTTCATCGACGAAGCGCCGCTCGTGCTGCTGGACTGGCTGCCGTGGAACCACACCTTCGGCGCCAACCACAATTTCAATCTGGTGCTGCGCCATGCCGGGACATTGTTCATCGATGGCGGCAGGCCGCTGCCGGGGCTCATCGAAGAGACCGTGCGCAATCTCGCCGACGTCTCGCCGACGATTTATTTCAATGTGCCGGCGGGCTACGCGGCACTGCTGCCGTTTCTGGAGCGCGACGAGGCGTTGGCGCGCTCATTTTTCGCGAAGCTGCGGCTGATCTTCTATGCCGGCGCCGCGCTGCCGCAGGATCTGTGGGAACGGCTTGAAGCGGTGTCGCAGCGCGCGGCCGGCGAGCGCGTGCCGATGACCTCTTCGTGGGGCACGACCGAGACGTCGCCGCTTTCGACGGCCGCCCATTTCATCATCGACCGCGCCGGCCCGATCGGCGTGCCTGTTCCGGGCGTCGAGCTCAAGCTCGTTCCGGCCGCCGACAAGCTCGAAGTGCGCGTACGCGGTCCGAATGTGACGCCCGGCTATTGGAAGCGACCCGACCTGACGCGTGCCGCGTTCGACGAGGAGGGCTTCTACAAGCCCGGCGATGCCGTGCGCTTCGCCGACCCGCGCGATCCAGCCAAAGGAATTGTCTTCGACGGACGTCTGGCGGAGGATTTCAAGCTCGCCACCGGCACCTGGGTCGCGGTCGGCGTGCTGCGCGTCGGCGTGCTTGCCGCCGCGTCGCCGGCGCTGCAGGACGCCATCATTGCCGGCGAGAACCGGGGCTCGATCGGAATGCTGGCGTGGCTTAATCGCGCCGCCTGCTGCAAGCTCGCCGGTTGCGAGGCGACGCTGTCCGAGCTCGCGCGTCATCCCGCGATACGCGAACACGTGCACGCAGCGATCGCGCGGTGGAACGCCGACCATCCCGGCTCGTCGCAAAAGATCGCACGGGTAGTACTGCTGCCCGATACGCCCTCAATCGACGCCAATGAGATCACCGACAAAGGCTACATCAACCAACGGCTTGCGCTCGAGCGGCGCAAGGCCGATGTCGAGCGGCTGTTTGCGGCGGCGCCCGATGCCGACGTACTGATGGTGTCGCTCGCTCCATGACGCGCAAGGCATACGCGGTAAAGGGTCGCGCTCGTTCGGAACCATTTCATGACGCGTGTGCTTTTTCGTTAGACTGATGCAGGAGGCCTGCGATGGGCGACCGCCTCTCGAAGATTGTCATTGCCGCGCTTCTGGTCGTCCTGGGCATCTATCTCGCGCAGCCTTATGTCGACCGGTGGATGTTTTCGGCCTCGACGCCGCGCGCGATCGCGCCGCGCGGCAGCTTGTCCGATATCGAGCGGACGTCGATCGAGCTCTTCGAGCGCGCATCTCCTTCGGTCGTGCAGGTTGTGGGGCGCGCTGGAGCGCTGGACCTCTCGCAATTGGAATCCGAGAACGGGCCGGCGCAATCGGGGACGGGCTTCGTCTGGGATGCAGCCGGCCACATCGTCACCAACGATCACGTGGTGCAAGGGACGGACAGCCTCGCGGTTCGCTTCGCCTCCGGCCAGGTGTCGCGCGCGCACGTCGTCGGCGCCGCGCCCAATTACGACCTGGCGGTCATTCGCGTGGACAACACGCGATCGTTGCCCCCGCCGATTGCGATCGGCACATCCGATGATCTCAAGGTCGGGCAATTGGTGTTCGCGATCGGCAATCCGTTCGGACTCGATCAATCCCTGACCACCGGCATCATCAGCGCGGTGAAGCGCCGCTTGCCCACCAGCGGCGGCCGCGAAATCACCAACGTGATCCAGACGGACGCAGCCATCAACCCGGGCAATTCAGGCGGTCCGCTGCTCGACTCCGCAGGACGAGTGATTGGTGTCAACACGGCCATTCTTTCCCCATCGGGCACGAGCGCCGGAATCGGCTTCGCCATCCCGATCGACTCCGTCAATCGCGTGGTGCCCGAGCTCATTCGCCGCGGCTCCGTGCCGACGCCCGGCATCGGCATCGTTGCCGCCAGCGAAGCAGCCGCGACGCGCGCAGGCACGCAAGGCGTCGTCATTGTGCGAACCGCTCCGGGCTCCTCCGCCGAGCGAGCCGGCTTGCGCGGCGTCGACCCACGCACGGGAAAACCGGGGGATATCATCGTCGCCATCAATGGCAGGCCGGTGCGCGGACTGGTCGACCTGATCCAGGAGCTCGAGCGCATCGGGGTGGGAAAGCGGGTGACGGTGACGGTGCAACGGGACGGCCGCGAGGTTCCGGTCGAGGTCGAGGTCACGGATATCGGGCGAAGGGGATGACCGTGCGCCGGAGCCATCGGCCTCTCTCCGCAGCAATTTTCGCATCGACGCTCTGGCCATTTCGAGGTACCACCGCTGTCCGCTGAGCCGCCCTGCAAAATTTCCCAGAGCTAATCCCCGAGCACAGGAACCCAAACCGTGATCGACCTCTATACCTGGACGACCCCCAATGGCCGCAAAGCTTCAATCGTGCTCGAGGAGCTGGGCTTGCCCTACACGGTACATCCGGTCGACATCAGCAAGGACGAGCAGTTCAAGCCCGAGTACTTGAAGATCAGCCCGAACAATCGGATCCCTGCCATCGTCGACCGCGATACCGGCATGACCCTGATGGAATCGGCGGCGATCATGATCTACCTCGCGGACAAGACCGGGAAGCTGCTGCCGAAAGCCGGCGAGCCGCGCTATCGGGTGCTCGAGTGGCTGATGTGGCAGATGGGCGGACCCGGTCCGATGTTCGGCCAAGTCCACCATTTCGTGAAATACAACAAGGGCAAAGCCCCCTACGCCGAAGAGCGCTTTCTCAAGGAGGCGCGCCGGCTCTACGGCGTGCTCGACCGCAGGCTCGCCGGTCGCGAATTCGTCGCCGACGATTACTCCATCGCCGATATCGCAATCTGGCCGTGGGTGTCGCGCTACGAATGGCAGACGATCGATCTCAACGAATATCCGAACGTGAAGCGGTGGTACACGACCATTGCCAAGCGCCCGGCGGTGCAAAAAGGTTACAAAGTGCCAAAGGATGTGGGTGAGGTTCCAATACCGGCGTGACGAGCGCGTCACCGATCCGCGGCAGAAGCCGCAGCCGGGACGGCACCATGCGCCGCTCCTTGCCTCTCCCTGCATCGGGAGAGTCCGCGCTGTCGTCACATCGGCCAGGCTGATTTTTGTTTGCGCTGTGCTCGGCTTTGCCTGTGCACAGCCGACCAAGGCGCAAGACACCATTGATCGTCCGGTGACGATCTATGTGGCCGGGACTGCCGGCGGCGGCATCGACCTCTACGCGCGTCTCGTCAGCCGTCACATTGGCCGTCACATCCCGGGCAAACCGGCCGTAACCGTACAAGTGATGCCCGGCGCGGGTGGCATCCGTGCCGCCAACTATCTCGCCGAGCAGGCACCGCGCGACGGTACTGCGATGACGACATTTGCCGGCGGGCCCATCCTCGAGCCGCTGATCGGCGCGCGCAATCCCGGCTATGACATGAGCAGCTTCACCTGGATCGGCGCCATCACCAAGGATATGGGCCTTTGCATCGCGTGGGGAGCGACGCCGTTCAAGACCATCGATGATGTCCAGCGACAGCAGATGGTGGTCGCGGGAACCGGAGCAGGCTCGGAAACGGACACTTGGCCGATCGTCCTCAACGACGTGCTCGGCACCAAGTTCAAACTCGTAACCGGCTATGTCGGCACTCAGGAAACCATCCTGGCGATCGAACGCGGCGAGGCGCATGGCCGCTGCGTGTTCAGCTACTCCGCGCTCAAGATCGCCAAGCCCGACTGGCTGCGCGACAAAAAAATCAATGTGCTCGTTCTGACCGCGCTCGAAAGAAGCCCCGACTTTCCCGGTGTGCCGGCCGTGGTCGATCTCGTCACCAAGCAGGGGGACCGTCAGCTGCTCGAACTCATGGTCGGGCCGTCGGTTATGGCGCGGCCATTTGCGGCGCCGCCTGCTCTGCCGGCCAACAAGGCGGCGCTGTTGCGGCGCGCCTTCGATGCCACCATGCACGACCCCGAATTCCGCGCCGAGGCGGAGCGCATCCAGGCGGACCTTGCGCCGACCGCTGGCGAGGCGGTGCAAGAATTGGTCGCCCGTCTCTATGCGACTCCGCGGCCGGTGGTCGAACGAGTCAAGAAAATATTGGCTCCGTAAGCGCTGGGAGAGACGCTCACTCGATCCACCCGTCGCTCTTTCATCAGTCGCCGCCTAAAACATGGGCAAAGCGGCGGTCGGCGCGCCGCGCGGATATCCCTTTGGTTGGCGCGCGGCTTGCAGTTAGGATCGCATGGCGCGCGGCTCCGCTGGCCGGCGCGGCCGCGCGATCGGGCGAACCCATGATAGTCGCGTTCGACGAGATGAAGGGCGGAGACGGAACTCTGCGCCCCGCCTATAACGAGCTGTTTCGCTGGCTCTCCGAGGTGCCAGCGGATGTGTTGGACTACCGCCGGCGCGAGGCGGAGGTCTTGTTCCGCCGCATCGGCATCACGTTTGCTGTCTACGGCGAAGCAGACGCGCAGGAGCGGCTCATTCCCTTCGACGTGGTGCCGCGCATTCTTGCCGCCGCCGAATGGGACATCCTGCGCGCCGGCCTCGAACAGCGCGTCAAAGCCATCAACCATTACATCAGTGACATCTACACCCGGCGCGAAATCCTCAAAGCCGATGTCGTGCCGGAAGATCTGGTGTTCCAGAACCGGGTGTTCCGGCCGGAAATGAACGGCCAGAAGGTGCCGCACGACATCTACGTTCATATCGCCGGCATCGACATTGTTCGTGTCGACGCCGAATCCTTCTACGTCCTCGAGGACAACGCGCGCACGCCCTCGGGCGTCTCCTATATGCTCGAGAACCGGGAAATCATGCTGCGGCTGTTTCCGGAGTTGTTCGCTCGCCACCGGGTGGCCCCGGTCGAAAATTACCCGGATGAACTGTTGGCGACTTTGAAGTCGGTGGCGCCTGCGACCGCCAGCGCCGACCCGACGGTCGTGCTGCTCACCCCGGGCGTCTACAATTCCGCGTACTACGAGCACTCCTTTCTTGCCGACAAGCTCGGGGTCGAGCTGGTCGAAGGCCGCGACCTGTTCGTAAAGGACGATCTCGTCTTCATGCGCACGACACAGGGACCGAAACGCGTCGACGTGATCTACCGCCGCATCGATGACGATTTTCTCGATCCGCTGGCCTTCCGCCCTGATTCCGTGCTCGGAGTGCCGGGGCTCATGTCCGTTTACCAGGCCGGCAATGTCACGCTGGCGAATGCCGTCGGGACGGGAATTGCCGATGACAAGGCGGTCTATAGCTACATGCCGGCCATCGTGAAGTTCTACCTGGGCGAGGAGCCGATTCTGAAGAACGTCCCGACCTGGCGCTGCCGCGAAACCGAGCACCTCGCCTATGTGCTCGACCACCTCGAGGAGCTCGTCATCAAGGAGGTGCACGGCTCGGGCGGCTACGGCATGTTGATCGGCCCAATGGCCGACAAGGGAACGATTGCGGCATTCCGCGCCAAGCTCAAATCCAATCCGAAAAATTTCATTGCGCAGCCGACGCTGGCACTCTCGACCTGCCCCACCTGCGTCGACGAAGGAGTTGTGCCGCGACACGTCGATCTGCGCCCGTTTGTGCTAATGGGGCGCGATCGCATCCGCATCGTGCCGGGCGGTCTCACGCGCGTCGCACTGAAGAAGGGTTCGCTCGTGGTCAATTCCAGCCAGGGCGGCGGAACCAAAGATACCTGGGTCTTAGATCGGTGACACGGAACGTACCATTGACTCGAATGCGTCCTCCGCAGAGCGCTGCGCTGCAGCTGTGGGCTGCACCGCCTCCCGAATAATCCGATGCTCGCGCGGACCGCCGATAACCTTTACTGGCTGGCCCGTTACGTGGAGCGCGCGGAGTATCTGGCCCGTATCCTCGAGGTCACGCAGCGGCTCACCACGCTACCGCTGGCCTATGTCGGTTCGTCCAACGAATGGGAGTCGGCGGTCGCGACCGCCGGCTGCGCGCACGCATTTGCCGCAGCCTACCCGGAAGCCAACGAGGAGACGGTCACAGATTTTCTCTGTTTCTCCGCCGCCAATCCCTCCTCGATCCGGAACTGCTTCGAGGTCGCCCGCACCAACGCCCGTGCCGTGCGCACCGCGCTTACCGTCGAAATGTGGGACGCCATCAACGGCACTTGGCTCGAGCTCAAACGCTTCGGCAATGGCTCGACCTCGCGCGAGGAATTCATGCGCTTCCTGCGCTGGGTGCAGGAGTCATCGCTGCGCTTCGATGGCTCGGCCTATCGCACGATGCTGCGCAACGACGCCTACTGGTTCTCCCGCCTCGGCGTCTTCATCGAGCGCGCCGACAACACTGCGCGCATCCTCGACGTGAAATATCATATGTTGCTGCCGGCCCACGAGCGCGTCGGCGGACCGCTCGATTATTTCCAGTGGTCGGCCATCCTGCGCTCCGTGTCGGCACTGACCGCCTACCATTGGGTGTATCGCGAGAGCGTGAAGCCTTGGCTGATCGCCGACCTGCTGATTTTGCGCGATGAAATGCCGCGTTCACTCGCGAGTTGCTACGAGAACCTCGTGGTCTACTTGGATCACATCGCCCGCGCCTATGGCCGTCAGGGATCGGCGCAGCGCCACGCGCGCGCAGTACGAGCGCGACTCGAAAACAGCCGCATGGAGGAAATTTTTCAGCAGGGAATGCACGAATTCATCAGCCAGTTTATTGACAATAACAACCGCCTGGGCGCGGCAATCAGCGAGCAATACCTGATGTAGGCGCAAAAGGAAGGACGGATAGCGGAGAACGGAGTATGGTCTCTGCTCGTCGTCCCTCGTCTGGCGTCCTCCGGCCATGCGTGTTCGCATCTCGCACCTGACGAGCTACGTGTTCGACACACCCGCCGCCAGCGTGATCCAGATGCTGCGACTGACCCCCCGCAACCATGACGGCCAGTATGTCGCGCGCTGGCGCATCGACGTTTCTGCGGACTGCCGGCTCGACCAACACGAGGACGCCTTCGGCAACATCACCCATGTGTTCAGCGCCGATGGGCCCTTGAGCGAGCTAGCCGTGGCGGTGGAAGGCGAGGTCGAGACTCGCGACACCCAAGGTATCGTGCGTGGCGTCGTCGAGCGGTTCCCGCCGAGCCTTTATCTTCGCGAGACCCCGTTCACGACTCCCGATGCCGACATCGCCAGCTTCGCCGCCGCGACCTGCGATGCAGCCGGCGGCAACGTGCTTAACCTCCTGCATCTCATGCTCAGGCAGCTGCACGAGCGTATGGTCTACGACACCGCTGCCGGTCACACCGCAATCACGGCGGTTGACGCCTTTGCCGCCGGGCGCGGCATGGCTCAGGACTTCGCCCATGTCTTCATCGCCGCCAGTCGTAGCCTCGTCATTCCGGCGCGCTATGTCGCCGGATACGTCCACCAAGACGGCGGCGCGACCGAGCAAGAGAGCGGCCATGCCTGGGCTGAAGCCTTTGTCCCCGAGCTCGGCTGGGTTGCGTTTGATGCCGCGAGCGGCCTTTGTGCCAGCGACGCCCATGTGCGGGTCGCGGTTGGGCTCGATTGCCTCGGCGCAGCGCCATTGCGCGGGACGTGCCGCGGAGCTCCCAGCGAGCTCGTCTCGGTGAAAGTCCGTGTCGAGCAGGCGGCGCAGCAGATCCAGAGTTGAGGAAAGATTGCCGCTGGGGGGCCAGCATCGGTATATAAGGCCGCATCGGCTGGCCGGAGCGCTTCGACGTCATGACGTATTGCTGTGGCATCCTGGTGCGCGACGGTCTTGTGATGTTCGCCGACACCCGAACCAACGCCGGCGTCGACAACATTTCGACCTTCCGCAAGCTCCACGTTTTCACCCGGCCGGGCCAGCGCATCATGGCAATTGCCTCGGGCGGCAATCTTTCCATCAGTCAATCGGTGGTGAGTATCCTGCGCGAGGGCTGGGAAAATCCGCAGACCGGCGAGACTGAAACGTTGATGGCCGCCCCCACCATGTTTCAAGCGGCGCAGCGCGTCGGCCGCATCATCCGTGAGCTTCATCAGATCGAGGGCAAGGCGCTCGAGGCTTCGGACATCAAGTTCGACGTTTCGTTCCTATTGGGAGGACAGATCAAGGGCGAGCGGCCGCGGCTATACATGCTCTATGCCGCGGGCAACTTCATCGAATGCACACAGGATACTCCTTATCTGCAGGTCGGTGAGCACAAATACGGCAAGCCGGTGCTCGATCGCGCCATCACCTACGACATCGACCTCTACGATGCGCTCAAGGTCGGCTTGGTGTCCGTCGATTCGACGATGCGCTCGAATCTCAGCGTCGGCCTGCCGATCGACGTCCTGATCGCGCGGCGCGACGTCTGCGATGCCGAGCTCAACTTTCGCATCGAGCCCGGGGAGCCGTACTTTCACGACCTGCGCGAACGCTGGTCGGCGGCGCTGCGCGCCGCGCATGCGGGAATTCCCCGTCCGCCCTACAAGAATATCCGGTGATTGCGCGGCGAGGACGCGGCTTCTTGATATTCCTAGCCTTCGACGAAAGATTTAAGGCGCGCCAAGGCGTCATCCCATTGCTTCGATACCCGATCGAGGTACTTGCGAGCGTCGTCGAGCGGCTGCGGTTCCAGTTCGAACAAGCTTTCGCGTCCGACGCGCACACTGCGCACCACGCCTGCGCTCTCCAGGACCCGGAGGTGTTTCGTCACCGCTTGGCGCGTGAGATCGGTGCCAAGCGTCAGGCGAGAGATGGATTGCGGTTTGCCGCTGCTGAGCTTGCCGAGCACCGATAGCCGCGTCTCGTCGCCGAGAGCGGCAAATACCGATGCGCGAGCTCTCAAAGTGGCGAGTCCGCTAGGCCGCATGTGCAAGGTGCCGTGAGACGTTCCGGAGTTGCTCGTCCCAGCCGCCCTCGTTCATGCGGAAGGCCTCGAGGCGGCGATTGTTCGGAAGCCGGTCGAACCCGGACTCGACCACCCGAAGCAATGTTCCCCTCGCGCTCTTCTCCAATGTAAACTCAACGAGCGTCGGCGCCTCGGCCGAATAATCCTCATCCGGATCGATGGCATAAGGATGCCACGTGAAAGAGAACAGTCGCTCGGGCTCGATTTTCTGGACAACGGCCTCGAATCGGATGTGCTCATAACCGGGATAGGTGATCTGGCCGCGCGTGGCCTGTCCCGGCACAAATGGCCCCTCCAGTCGAACGCGGAACCAGGTCCCGAATTCGCGGTAATCGGTCAGCGCGCGCCAGACGCGGGAGACTGGTGCCTTGAGTTCGATGGCCTTTTCGATACGATCGGACATACGCAACCTCCTGGTTGCGTATGGGAATAACTCACATTTCGGCGAAGCGCAACCATTTTGTTGCACGTTTTGCAGCGGCGCTAGGGCCGGACTCTGACCCTTCTGTTGCGGACTTATCTGCGAGTAAGGGCCGATACGACCACATTGCTTCCCCGTGGGCCCAATGCCGATAATGGCGTGATCCGCGGAGGGTGCCACCATGGCTCAATCTCAAAAAGTCGCGCTCGTGACCGGCGCCGGGACCGGCATCGGCAAGGCGGTAGCGCTGGCGCTGATGAAGGATGGCTACGCTACGGCTTTGGCCGGGCGGCGAAAGGACAAACTCGAAGAGACAGCAAGCGAAGGCAAATCGACTGGCGCCAAAAGCCTTGTCGTACCGACCGACGTCGCCGATCCGGCGGC
>DASQXF010000037.1:0-2546 GCA_035639895.1 Xanthobacteraceae bacterium | reverse complement strand
CTGCGCGCGGAGAACCTAGTTGCGCTCGTCGGGCAGCACGGGCAGCGGGTGGAACTCGATCCCTTCCTCGTGCAACTCTTTGGCCTGCTCGGGCGTGGCTTCGCCATAGATCGAGCGGTGCTCGACCTCGCCGTAATGCATCTTGCGCGCCTCTTCGGGAAATTTCTGACCGACATAGTCGGCGTTCTTTGTCAGGTGATTGCGCAATTCCTTGAGCTTCGTGCGAAACTCGCGCTCTTGCGGCGACATCATCGCGACCGGGGCCGGGGTCTCCGCTGCGGGCGCAGGAGAGGTCGGCGCCTTAGGCGGCCGCGCCTCGCCAGCCTTCCGCGCGCCCACCACTCCCGGTGCCATGATGGTCTTTTCCACCTTGGAGGAGTTGCAAACCGGGCAGGTGACCAAGCCTGCCTTGATCTGCTTGTCATAGGCGGCCGAGCCCTGGAACCAGCTTTCGAACGTGTGCCCTTTGTCGCACGCCAGCGAGTAGCGGATCATGGGAGGCCTCGCACGGCGTGCAGGTGAGCGGGCTCCGCCATCGGTTCGACGATCTCGAACCGCCGACCATGTTGGAGCGAAGGAATTTTCGTGCGCGCGGCGGTCACCTCGGCGGGATCGATCACCGCCACAATCACGCCCGGGTTCGTGCCGCCCTCGGCCAGAACCCGACCCCAAGGGTCGACGACGAGCGAATGCCCGAAGGTTTCGCGCCCGTTCTCGTGCTTGCCGCCTTGCGCGGCCGCGAGCACGAAGGCGCCGTTCTCGATCGCCCGCGCGCGGCACAGCACATGCCAATGCGCTTCGCCGGTTTGTCTCGTGAACGCGGAGGGGATGGCGAGAAACGAACATCCGGCCTCAGCGAGCGCGCGGTAGAGAGCAGGAAAGCGAAGATCATAGCAGACCGTGAGACCGAGCCGTCCCCACGGCAGGTCGGCAGCGACGCCGATTTCCCCCGGACGGTAGCTGTACGACTCGCGATAACTTTCGCCCGCACCGAGCTCGACGTCGAACATGTGAATCTTGTCATAGCGCGCGATGATGTCGCCGTTGGGGTCGATCAGAAAGGAGCGGTTCGCCGCCCGTTCGGACGACAGCTTGATCGCCAGTGAGCCGACGTGAAGGAAAATGCCGAGCTTACGGGCAAGCTCGCGAAAGGCGGCGAGTGTCGCATCGCTCTCCTCCGGCGCGATCGCCGCGAACAGCCGCTCACGCTTGATCTCCAAAATATTGGTCATCTCGGGCGTGAGAACGTAGTCCGCACCGGCGCTCTTGGCCTCCTGGATCAGCCGCACCGCAGCATCGAGATTGGCGTGCGGCGACAGGCCTGAGCGCATCTGGACGAGACCCGCGGTGAAGGTCGCAGCCTGGCTCATACCTAAGGCCTGTTGGCGCCCGCGAGCGCTGGGTCCCGGTCAAGCAGCGGATCGAGCTTGCCGGCGCGGTCGAGCGCGGAGAGATCATCATAGCCGCCCACATGGGTCGAGCCGATGAAAATCTGGGGCACGGTCATCCGCCCATTTGCGCGCGCCACCATCTCGCTTCGCCGCTTCGCATCGCCGCTCACATCGATCTCCGTGAACTGGACGCCCTTGCGCGACAATAACCGTTTGGCGGCGTGGCAATAGGGGCAGTAGCAGGTGGTATAGATCTCGATCATGATGAACGTCTAAGTCTTACCGGTCGCTTTATATGGGAGCGCGGCCCCCCGCCACAACCCGGGCGAATACCAACACATCGACCGAGGCAGCGCCCGCCCGCAACAGCGCCCGCGCGCAGGCATCGAGGGTCGCGCCCGAGGTGAGCACGTCATCGACGAGCAGGAGCTTGCGCCCCACCACCTCGGCCTTGCCCGAATCCGGCACGCGAAAGGCGCCCTGCACGTTCTGCGCGCGCCCTGCTTTGTCGAGCCCGACTTGCTGAGGCGTCGGCTTGACGCGCTTGAGCGCGCCATGCGTGACGATCCGGCCGCTGGCGTTTGCGATGATCTGGGCCAGCAATGCAGATTGGTTGAACCGTCGCGACCATTGCCGCCGCCAATGCAGCGGCACCGGCACCAAGACGTCGGCGTCGGCGAGCAGCTCGCGGCCGGCTCGTGCCATCCATCGCCCCATGGTCGGCGCGAGGTCGAGCCGGTCGCCGTATTTCAGGGCATGGACGAGCTTGCGCGCGACCTCGTCGTAGCGCACTGCCGCGCGGGCCCGGTTATACGCGGGCGGATCGGCGATCGCCTCCATCGACAACAGGCCTGGCCCGCCATCGAAGGGGAACGGGATGCCGAGTCGCTCGCAATAGGGCGGCGCGATGAACGAAAGCTTGGACCAGCAGACCGGGCACAGGCCGGCGCCCTCGACCGGCTGGCGACAGCTCGGGCACAGCTGCGGCAACGCGACGTCGACGAGGAGCCCGAAGCTCGCCCGCAATAGGGCGCTCACCCGGGCAAAGCGCCTGGTCGTGACGGTGTCCCCGTGCATGGCGGTTACGCTAACGCCACGGGCTCGCAACCTCAACGGCGGCAGAGGCACATTGCACGGCCGGCACGCATTGCATAC
>DASQXF010000036.1:0-11444 GCA_035639895.1 Xanthobacteraceae bacterium | reverse complement strand
CGAACGGCGCGACGGTTCGTTGCAGGCTAATTTCCTGCAAGCGCCCGCTCCACGAAGGCGCCGGTATGGCTCTTCGACAGATCCACGGTTGCAGCAGCGACGGAAGGATCGAACACCTTGAGCACCTGATAAGCCGTCTCGACCGCGCCAGGAACGAAGCGGCCGTCGGGCGAGTACATCGCCTGGCTTGCCGCCAATGCCTTGACATAGACGTCACGATTGCCGAGCGCATACTCCTCAGGCACCGCCTTCACGATGTCCTCGGCCGAATGCATCGACATCCATTTGAGCGCACGCACGAAAGCCGTGACGACGGCCTGAACGGTGCGAGGATTCTTCGCGATGAAATCCGGAGTCGTATACACAACGCCGCCGGGATATGGACCGCCATAGACCGCCTGGGTCCCCTCCGGCGTGCGCGTGTCCGCCACCACCTTGATGAGACCTTCGCTTTGCATGAGGCTGATCATCGGATCGGAGCTGACGATGGCGTCGATCTCCGCCCGGCGTGCCGCCGCGACCGCTGTCGATGTCACGCCGGTGCCGACGAACGAGGCGTCATCGGCCTTGAGTCCGCTGCGCACCAGCATGTAGGCGGCCATGAAGTGGGTGCTGGAGCCGGGCGAAGTGACCCCGATCTTCAATCCTTTGAGGCTCTGGGGGCCGCGATAGACGATGGACTTCGACGCGATAGTGGCGAGCACGAATCCCGGATAGCGTCCAAATTGCGCTACCGCGACAATCGCCTGGCCTTTAGCCTGCATCTGAATGGTGTGATCGAAGGTGCCGACCCCCAACTCGGCGCTGCCGCCGACCAGCGACTGCAGGGCACGGGCGCCGCTTTGCACGTCGGCGACCTCGACATCGAGGCCCGCGCCTCGGAAGTAGCCGAGCCGCTCGGTGATCGAAAGCGGCAGATAGAAGATCGCCGATTTGCCACCGACTGCCAGCCGTGGCTTGGGCACTTCCGGCTGGCCCTGCGCCCCCGCAGGGGTGAGCAGCGCGACTGCGAGAAGTGTTACGGCCGCTGGCCAGACATGACTCATCGTCGTTTCCCTCAGCTTGCACCGGCTGGTCTGTGGGTCCACCTGTCATTGCGTCATTTCCATCATATCTCAAGGCCATGCGCCCCGACGATCTTCTCCTGCGCACGTCCGCCGGCCTCTGCTGCAAGGTCGGCGGCTTCCATATCGACCCCACGCGCGCGGTGGACAAAGCGGTCATCACACACGGCCATTCCGACCACGCGCGCGCCGGGCACGGCGCGGTGCTCGCCACCCAAGAGACGCTCGATCTCATGCGCCTGCGCTACGGGGAGAACTTCGCAGCCTCGACGCAGGCGATCCGTTACGGCGAGACCGTGACGCTCGGCGGCGCACGAGTGACCTTCCATCCGGCCGGGCACGTGCTCGGTTCAGCGCAGGTCTGCGTCGAGGCGAACGGGATGCGGGTCGCCGCATCCGGCGACTACAAGAATGTCACGGATCCGACCTGCACGCCATTCGAACTGGTCCAATGCAACGTCTTCATCACCGAGGCTACGTTCGGATTGCCGGTCTTTCGCCACGGCGATCCCGCGGCCGAGATTACAAAACTGCTGCATTCCGTTGGCCTGTTTCCCGATCGCGCACACCTTGTGGGCGCCTATCCTCTTGGCAAGGCACAACGCGTGATCGCGATGCTCCGCGAGGCCGGATATGACCGGCCGATCTATATGCACGGCGCCATGGAGAAGATCACGCGTTACTACCAGAGCCGCGGCATCGATCTCGGACGGATCGAGCTCGCGCGTGGGGCGACCAAGCCGGAGCTTGCCGGCAGCATCACGCTCTGTCCTCCCTCGACGCTCAAGGAGGTATGGTCGCGGCGCTTTCCCGATCCGGTGACTTGCTTTGCGTCGGGATGGATGCGCGTACGGGCTCGAGCGCGCCAGTATCTGGTCGAATTGCCGCTGGTCATTTCGGATCACGCCGACTGGGATGGGCTTACCGCGACCATCGCCGCGACCGGCGCGTCGGATATCTGGGTCACCCATGGACAAGAAGAGGCGCTGGTGCATTGGAGCCTCAGCCAGGGGTTGCGGGCACGGCCGCTCGACATCGTCGGCTATGGCGACGAGGACGAGGCCGACAGCGAGACCCAAACTCCCGCCGACGTCGAATGAACCGCTTTGCCGAATTGCTCGACCGCCTCGCCTATGAGCCGGGCCGCAACAACAAGCTGCGGCTGATGACCGATTATTTCCGCGGCACCCCCGATCCCGAGCGCGGCTTCGCGCTTGCCGCGCTTACCGGTGCGCTGAGCTTTCAGCACGCAAAGCCAAGCATGATCCGCGCGCTCATCGCCGAGCGCGTCGACCCGGTATTGTTCGAATTATCCTATGACTATGTCGGCGACCTCTCGGAGACCGTGGCGCTGATGTGGAAGTCTCGCACGCAAGCGGGCGGTTCCTCGCCCGCGCGCGATGCTGCGTCCGCCGGCTGCGCTCAGGAGCCGCGAAGCGTAGACGGTGAAGATCCGCCACAGCGTGGCGAGCTGTTATTATCTTCGGTCGTCACCGCCCTTTCCTCGCTCGGCAAAGCCGAGCTACCGGGACAGCTCGGGCGTTGGCTCGATCAACTCGACGAGACCGGCCGCTGGGCGTTGCTCAAGCTCGTTACCGGCGAGTTGCGGATCGGCGTCTCCGCGCGGCTTGCGAAGACCGCGGCCGCTGCACTCGGCGGCAAAGATCTGCAGGAAGTGGAACTGATCTGGCCCGGCATGCGGCCGCCGTATCTCGAACTGTTCGCCTGGCTGGAAGGTCGCGGCGACAAGCCGACGAGCCGCGATCCCGCTCCATTCCGGCCGCCGATGCTCGCCCATGCGCTCGAGGATGGCGACCTCGCCGGCCTCGATCCGAAGGACTTTTTGGGCGAATGGAAATGGGACGGCATTCGCGTCCAAGCCGTTGCCGGCCGAGACGAGGATGGCAGAATGATTAGCCGGCTCTACTCGCGCACCGGAGACGATATTTCCGCGAGCTTCCCGGACTTGGTCAATGCGTTACGGCTACCGGGAGCGATCGACGGCGAGCTCGTGATCATGCGCGGCGGTCGCGTGCAAAGCTTCAACGTCCTACAGCAGAGGCTCAATCGCAAAACTGTGAGCGCGAAGCTGCTGGCCGAATTTCCCGCACATCTGCGCGCGTACGACCTCCTGGTCGACGGCGAAGAAGACCTGCGCGAGCGTCCATTCGTCGAGCGACGCGCCCGCCTTGAAAAGTTCGTCGCCCGTTTGGACGAGGCGCGCGTCGATCTCTCGCCATTGGTGGCATTTGCCACGTGGGACGCGCTTATTGCCGCGCGCCAGAACCCTGCCGGTGCCGGCGCCGATGCCGATGCGGTAGAGGGCATTATGCTCAAGCGCCGTGATGCGCCCTATGTGCCCGGGCGCGCCCGCGGCCCATGGTGGAAGTGGAAGCGCGATCCGTTCATCGTCGATGCTGTGCTGATCTACGCCCAGCGCGGCCATGGCAAGCGCTCGTCGTACTATTCGGACTATACTTTCGGAGTCTGGACCAGGGCCGAGGAGGGTGACGTGCTGGTGCCGGTCGGCAAGGCTTATTTCGGCTTCACCGATGAGGAACTCGTTCAGATCGACCGCTTTGTTCGCCGCAACACCGTGCAGCGGTTCGGCCCGGTACGCGAAGTCGTTCACGAGGCCGATCACGGCCTGGTGCTTGAAGTCGCCTTCGAAGGATTGCAGCGCTCGACACGGCACAAATCCGGCCTTGCCATGCGCTTTCCCCGGATCAACCGCTTACGCTGGGACAAACGCCCGGCAGAGGCGGATCGGCTGGAAACGCTCGAGCGAATGCTGGAGCAGATCGAGAGCGGACGCGCCGTGTCCACGACCGCAGATCAACATGATAGGATCTTGTCATGACCATGCCGACGCGGTGGGAAAACAACTACATCACCCGATTCTTTGGTGGACCGCCCTTGTCGGTCATCTTCCGGCTGGTCCTGCTGTCGATCATAATCGGCGTGATCCTGCAGGCGCTCGGGCTCGATCCCTGGAACATCTTCGAAAGCCTCGGACGGCTTGTCCTGCGGGTCTGGGACATGGGTTTCGACGCGGTGCGTTGGCTCTGGCGTTATCTCCTCTTGGGCGCCATCGTGGTGGTGCCGATCTGGCTGATCGTTCGGCTCATGCGGGTAGCCAAAGGACGCTAGGCGCGGACCTTCAGGCTGGCCACTTTTCCTCCGTTATGGCTGCGGCGTCCGTCCCGACAAGCTCATCGATGCTCACGCGTCTGTCACGACGCAGCGCATCGGAAAGCTCGGATTTGATGGTCGCCACCAGTCGCAACCCATGGAAGACGAGCGCGCTGTAGAGCTCGATCAATCGTGCGCCCGCGCGGATCTTCGCGATAGCGGTTTCGCCGGAGTCGATGCCACCCACGCCGATTAGGGGAAACGCCCCTTCGACCCGCACGTAGGCTTCCGCCAGCATGCGGGTGGCTAGCGCGAATAGGGGCCGTCCCGACAGCCCTCCTGCCTCCCTTGCCGTAACGCGGTCGCGCAATGCCGGTGGCCGCGCCAGGGTGGTATTGCCCACAATCATGCCGTCGACGCGGTGTGTGCGCGCGGCCGCGATGATGTCGTCGAGGTCGCCGAGCGCAACATCGGGGGCGATCTTGATCAGCAGGGGGGGTGCTCGCTCTCGGCTCACGCGCGCTCGCGCATCCATGACGCGCGTCAGAAGCTCGTCGAGCATCTTGCCCTGCTGCAGCTCGCGCAGCCCCGGCGTGTTCGGCGAGGAGATGTTGACGGAAAAGTAGCTCGCCAGCGGCGCGAAGATCTCGATCAAGCGTACATAATCCGCGATGCGGTCCGCGCTGTCCTTATTGGCACCGATGTTCACTCCAACGATCCCGCCTTTGTTGGCGCGTGCCGTGAGGCGACGCAGCACGGCGGCGGCGCCCTCGCTGTTAAAGCCGAGCCGGTTGATCACGCCTTCGTCGCGATCGAGCCGAAACAGACGCGGGCGCGGGTTGCCGGACTGCGGCAAGGGCGTGACCGTGCCCACCTCCACAAAGCCAAAACCGAGCTTGAGCAGCGCGTCGGGAGCCTCGCCATGCTTGTCGAACCCTGCCGCCATGCCGACCGGATTGGGAAAGTCGAGCCCGAAAGCACGCACCGCCAAGCGCGGGTCATCCGCAGTCAGCTTGACGAATGGCGGGATTTTCAGCCCGAGGATGGCAAGGCGATGCGCGTCCTCGGGATCAAGCATGCGCAGCAAGGGTCGCGCCAGCGATTCGACAAGCCCGATCACGCTGGAAGCTCCGGAAAGACATGCTCTCGATCGATGCCCAGAGGCAGCGGCTTGACCCATAGCACCGGACCGAGCGGCAACTCAGCGTAGAGATGGGGAAACAACTCGCCGCCGCGCGAAGCCTCCCATTTCAGCGCATTGCCCAGTGCATCGGCGTCGATCGCGATCAGCACGAGATCGCCAACACCGAGAAAATGCTTGGCTGCGGTGGCGCGCACTTGGCTGGCAGAGGAGAAATGGATGAAGCCGTCGCGCATATCGGCCGACGCACCGCGGAACACGCCGGCACGTTCCGCCTGCCGCCAAAGCTCAGCCTCGCAAATCTTATAGATGATCTTCGTCATGATCTCGGTGGTCATCATCGCTACCCGAACGTGTGGCGTCCAGTACGCGGCGACGGCGGCCCCCATGCTGAGATTGCTTTTCGGGGTCTTAATGCCTTAGGTTCGTGGAAGGCGAGAGGCTATGATTCTCACTTCCACAAAATTCCGCGGGCATCGGGGCCCAAAGCCATGCTGACATTTTGATTTTCCATGTCGGCCAGGACGATGAGATGCACAATGACACAATTGCATGAAGGTTCCTGTGCGTGCTGCAGCGGTCAGACAGCCATCTTCGATCGCCGGAAATTTGTGCGTGCCGTAGCAGTGGGTGGTGCGACCTTGGTCTTTACGCCTTATTTCGCGCTGACGGCCGAAGGCAACTACGAAGCGATGATTTTGTCCTGCATCGATCCTCGCATGCAGGAGCCGGTACGCAAATATACGGTCGCGCAGAATTTGACCGGCAAGTTCAGCCAATTCGTCATCGCAGGAGCCGCAATCGGCGTCGTCGCACCTGCCTTCAAGGAGTGGCACAAGGCATTTTGGGACAATCTTGCCACGTCGATCGAGTTGCACCACATCAAAAAGGTCATCGCGATCGATCATCGGGACTGCGGCGCTGCCAAGATCGCCTATGGCGAGGCCAAAGTCGCAAACTCGCAAGTGGAAACCGAAACACACAGGGCGGCGCTTGCGCAATTCCGCAAGCAGGTCGGAGAGCGGCACCCGCAGCTTGGCGTGGAAACCGGCCTGATGGCGCTCGACGGGACAATGGAGATGTTCAGCTAAGCCAGCCCGCCGCTCCGCTGGGCGCGACGCAGTGCTCGGAAAGATTGTTACGAAGCAGGCGCGTCTGTTGCCAGACCAGTTTCCGGCTGCCTCAGCGATTAAAAAATAACCAGCCCGCGCGGACGAGATAAACAGCGCTGATGGCGAAGATGATCGCCCGCGTCCACTGCCGAAATCCGTGGTCCGTCATTCGCTCGAGCACAAAGGGCGCGAGAGAAGTGCCTCCGATCGCCAACAGGATCGCCGGACCGGTGGCCCACAGCGGCAGATCCCCAACACCGGATAGCGATCCGAAATAGAACACCCGCACGACGTGGCTGAAGGACTGCGCGACGGCTTTGGTGGCGTTGGTCGTCTTGCGATCGAGCGCACTCTTCTGGAAGAAGATGTCGAGAAAGAGTCCCCCGACGCCCGCCAGGATCTGGACGATCGTCGTCACCACGCCGGTAACCAACGGCACCCCGCGCCACTCGATGTTCGGGCGCATGGCGGTGGGCAAAGCCTCCACCGCGAACGGCATCAACCCGAGTGCAAGGTAGACCATCGCTTTGTCCGGAACGAAGGCAATCATCCACATGCCGGCGAACGAGATAGCGGCGCCGGCCAGATACCAGCCAAAAATGGGCCACAGGACGTAGCGGCGCCATTGCACGACACGCCAACCGTTGGCGAACAGCTGAATGATGGAGAACACAATCATCGCTGTGGCGACGTCGAAATAGTTGAGCAGAACGCCGAGCAGGATCATGCCCCCGGCCATACCGAAGACACCGGAGAGAAATGAAGTAAAAACGATAGTGGCTCCGATGAGAGCCAAGACGGAGGGAGCCATTGCGGGATGACTATGCCGATCTCGCGAGCGCACCGTCGATCATGTCGATCGTGTTCTTGAGTCCGTAGAGCGCCACAAACGAGCCGAAGCGCGGACCTTTTTCCTGGCCGAGCAGCACCTGGTAGAGCATGTTGAACCAATCGAGCGCGACGCCCGGTTTGCCATCCTTGGTCTTGATCTTTCCCGTCTTGTCGAGGAACGGCTCGCGTCGGCCGACCTCGTAGACCACCTGCTGAATCTCTTCTGCACTGGCGTCGGTGGGGAGCTGCGCCAGCGCGTCGCGCAGGTCAAGGAGCGCCGCGCGTTCGTTCTCGCTCGGCTCGCGGAATCGCTTCTGCGGCAGCACGAAGTCGCGAAAATAGTGAATGGCGTAACGCACGAGCGCATCGAGCTTCGGATGCGTCTGCGGCGTCACGCCAGGGCGATAGCGGCCGATGAAGCCCCACAACGTCTCGGCGTTCTCCGCGTTCGAGGAAGCAACCAGGGTAAGCAACATGGAGAAGGAGATCGGAATATCCGCTTTGGGGGGATCGCCCGAATGGATGTGCCAGACCGGATTGGAGACGCGCTGACTGAGATCCTGCCGCTCATAGGCCCCCAGGAACTGCTGGTATTCGTCGACATGGCGGGGAATGACATCGAAGTAGAGCCGCTTCGCCGCCTTCGGTTCGCGATACATGAACAGCGAGAGCGATTCCGGCGAGGCATAGCGCAGCCATTCATCGATGGTCAGTCCATTACCCTTGGACTTCGAGATCTTCTGCCCCTTCTCGTCGAGGAAAAGCTCGTAATTGAACCCCTCCGGAGGCGTACCTCCGAGCGCGCGGCACACTTCGCCGGAAAGGCGGACCGAGTCGATGAGATCCTTGCCTGCCATCTCATAATCGACGCCGAGCGCAACCCAACGCATCGCCCAGTCCGGCTTCCACTGCAGCTTCGTACGTCCTTCCGTGACCAGGGTCGTCACGTGCTCCTTGGTATCCGGATCCTCATAGGTGATCGTGCCCGCCTTGGCGTCATGCGCCAGGATCGGCACCTGCAGCACGACGCCGGTGCGCGGTGAGATCGGCAGGAACGGGGAATAGGTTTGCGCACGCTCCTCACGCAGTGACGGCAGCATGATCTCCATGACCGTGTCGAAACGTTCGAGCACCTTCAATAACGCCGTGTCGAAACGGCCTGACGTGTAGCAGTCGGTGGAGGACAGAAATTCGTATTCGAAGCCGAACTGATCGAGGAATGCGCGCAACCGCGCATTGTTGGCGGCGGCGAACGAGGGGTATTCGCTCGAGAACGGGTCGGGCACGCGGGAGAGCGGTTTGCCGAGATGCCGCGCCATCATGTTCCGGTTCGGGACGTTGTCCGGTACCTTGCGCAGCCCGTCCATATCGTCGGAGAACGCAATGAGGCGGGTCTTGATCTTATCTTCGGTGAGCACGCGAAAGGCATGTCGCACCATGGTGGTGCGCACGACCTCGCCGAAGGTGCCGATATGCGGTAGGCCCGAAGGGCCGTAGCCGGTTTCGAATACCACCTCGTCCTTGGGATGTTTCTTCAGCCGCGCGACGATCTTGCGTGCTTCCTGAAACGGCCAGGCATTCGAGCTTTCGGCAATCTCGCGCAACGCTGGAACTTGCGCCTCGAGCGTGGACATCGATGGCTCTCCGGCCGCGGACACTAAAAACCACGCTCGGTTGCGTCAATCCAAACGCCGGCGCCGCTCCCCTGCGCAATTCAGATACGGATTCGGTGCCCACTTCCGCTGCCGCGAAGCGGTCCGGCCCAGAGCGGACCCATGCTCATTCGAGCGCTGCCCACAGTACCGTGAAAGCCGTGCTCAGTTTCGAGCCGAGGCCCGACACCATGGTGATGATGGCGACCGACATGCCCGCTGCGACCAGCGCGTAATCGATACCCGTCGCGCCGCTTTCCTCGCGCATGAAACGCGCAAGAAGAACTTTCATGATCAACCACTCCGCCGGCGACTCGGGCACGGCTGCAAGTCAATCATCGGCGCGCTTCGATATCGTTGCGCAGTTTGCTAAAATTGAGCGCAACTGTCGGTTCCAGGGGCGGCGCATCCGGTTCGACGCACCAGCGCAACCGCTCGGAATTTCAAAACGGGCTGATTGGGAAATAGCGCAGCCACAAATCGGTGAAACGGCCCTGCTCCCAAACCCGGAACAGCGCCCAATTGAGCGCCAGGCGCATGGTGTCATTGCCCTTTTTCACCGCGATTCCGACGCCTTCGCCGAAATAGCGGCTGTCAATGTAGGGGCCCCCGCGAAAAGCACAGCAATTTTCGGAGTCGGTCCCATTGAGCCAGAAGGCAAGGGTGATCGAATCCCCGAATAGGAGATCGACTTCGCCGCGCCGCAAAGCGAGTTGTGCCTCCTCCGCGTTTGGATAGGGGCGAACCTCGACCTCGGTAAACAGCGCCTTAAGATAGGCTTCATGCGAGGTGCCCGTGACCACGGCGACCTTCTTGCCCTCGAGCCGCTCGGGCAGCGGGTCTTGCATCGGCGAATCCCGTCGCGCCACGAAACGCGCCGGCGTGCGGTAATACGGATCGGTGAATTCGACCCTGGTGCGCACGTCTACCGTCGCCGCGATCGAAGCGATCGCGGCATCTCCCTGGTTGCCGTTGAGTGCGGGGATGAGCGTCTCGAAGCGGCGCATCTGGATCGTACAGGCGAGCTTGAGTTCCTCGCACAGCATGCGCGCCAGGTCGACATTGAAGCCCTGCGGATTGCCGTCCGGCCCGGCATAATTGAATGGCGGATAGTCGATCTCAGTCAGAAACCGGATCACGCTGATACGAGACAGGTCGGGCTTCTCCGGCCGACGGCGCGGGTCCCAAAAGCCGGGCACACGCACGGCCGGCGCCGTGCCCGCCGGCTCCGCCGCTGCCGGCCCCGCCCCCAGAAATGGCGTGATCAGCAAGAGACAGGTAGCCAGCCGTCCGATACGGCTTCGCAGGGGGCATTGCGGCACGGTAACCTCTGTGACTGCTTTGGATCCAGGAACTTGACCGCCCCCGTAAATACACGAGCCGGTAAGGCGGATCAGTGGCGGTCACGTCCAATCTAGGGTATCGCCCCACCGCCCGGCCGCGTGCAAGCGCGGCCTCCGCGGCATCTTTCCAATCGGATCACAAATACCGGCGCAGATCGGCGGTCGCTGCATCGGTCGGACGCTTGAGGTTGAATGGCGACACAAACCGGCCATCCTTGTCCATCAAATAAACGATGGCGGTGTGGTCCATAGTATAGCCGCCCTGGTCGAGGGGAACTTTCTTGAAATACACGCGGTAAGCCTTGGCCACTGCCGCGACTTCCGCAGGATTGCCGGTCAGCCCGGACAGATGCGGATCGAAGCTCGACAGATAATCCTTCATCACGGCGGGCGTATCGCGCTCGGGGTCGACGGTAATGAAGAGCGCGCGCGTGCGGTCCGCATCTGGCCCGAGCGCACGCAAAATTTCCGACACCTCGAACAGCGTTGTCGGGCAGACATCGGGACAGTGGGTAAAGCCGAAAAAGACCAAAAATGGGCGGCCCTTCAAATCCTGGTCACTGACCGTCTGCCCATTCTGGTCAATCAGCTTGAAAGGTCCGCCGATGGCGGCGATTTGTTGGGCAACCGGCGCCGATAGCCGCCCAGCCACGATCAGCACCAAGCCGAAGCAAAGCGCCAAGCCCGCGAGGAACGCGGCGGCCATTACAAGAATGCGGCTGTTGCGCGCGGTCATTTCGGAATGCCTTCGCCTCGGACGCGGCTCACAAGCAGGCGGCGATGCCGGCGACGATCATCTCGTAGAAAACGGCCGTGCCATAATGGGCCCAGAGCGCCAGTGTCCCGGCAAGCACGACCCCGGCGAGCGCCGCGACCAGCACCAGCGGACGCGAGAGAAGGGATGTCGCTGCAGAAACGGTGTCAGCCATAGATGTGCCCACGTTCGATCGGCCAGATTGATCGGTCTTACCACATAGGGCTGCGTGCGGCCGTCGACAATAGGCCACGGGAACCCTCAATGGGCTGCCGAAATGCCCACCCCGATCGTCCTTTTAGGCCGAGATCTCAGGTTGAGGGCCGGCAGCCCCCGGATGCTGGAACAGTTCTCCGCCCAAGGCCTGCCGTGAGAGCCAGCGAATCGGCCATTTTGTGATGGCCGTCACGGCGGG
>DASQXF010000035.1:0-15467 GCA_035639895.1 Xanthobacteraceae bacterium | reverse complement strand
CGGCTACGGCGTCGATCGCTGCCTGGCGACGGGCGCGAGGTGCGGGGCGGCCGTTGCTACGGCTTACTGCCAGTCCCGCAACTACGCGGAAGCGGCATCTTTTCGTAAGGTCAACCGGCAGGAGATCGCGGGCGCGGAACTGGCAACGACCGGCAGCTCCGCGCGCGATGAGTTCGTCGCCATCGAGTGCTTGCGCTAGGACGGCTCATCACATTCCCCGCACCGCTCCAATAGGCGGTCATCCGCTCGCGTCGCATTTTTCCTGTTGACTCGTGTAACGTGAATCTTCGAGAAAAGCGTACTCACCAAAACTGTGTCGGCCGGCCTGGGCGGGATGCCGCCGCGGGCTTTTTGTCGGGCGCAAATCCTCAGCCGGCTGCACCAGGGGCGATCTCAACCCGCGGCTGTAGAAAACGACCGCCGGCCGAGCCCGCCTGTTTCCGACCTGTTCTTTACAGGGAACCGTGCAACTGCAGCGTGTTCCCAGCGCAATCCGCGGCTACGCTCCGTTGCACGCCTGACGATCTTCGGCCAATGTTTGGCGCAGCGGTCGAGCCCTTGAACAGACCATTCCACGCCGACGCGAGTAACGATGAGCTCCGGTCCAGTCCGTGACAACGCGGCGCACGCCGCCGCGCCTCCCGAGGCGCCATTGCTCAAGCTCGAAGATTTTCTGCCGCATCGGCTGAACGTACTGTCGAGCCTGGTTTCGCAGGCGCTCACGCGAGTCTACGGCCGCTATGGTATTGGCATACCGGAGTGGCGCGTCCTCGTTACGCTTGGCGAGAACGGCGTGATGACCGGCAAGGCGGTCGGCGCCCACACCCATATGCACAAGACCAAGGTTTCGCGCGCGGTGGCGCAGCTCGAGCAACGCAAATTTCTCAGCCGGCGCGCCAACCGTGAGGACCTGCGCGAGTCCTTTCTGTCGCTGACGCCAGCCGGCCGCGCGGTCTACGAGGAACTTGCCCCCAGCGCGCTCGCGTTCATGGATCGACTCGCCGAAGTGGTCGCGCCTGCCGATCGCCCCGCCTTCGATCGCGCCATGAAGCAATTGACCAAGCGCTCGGCCGAGCTGGTCGCGGAAGTCGAAAGCGGCAAGACGAGCGGCAAGGTCTGACCGAGCGCACCATCGCGGATCGCCCTGCAAGGAGGAGACGTGCAGCTTTACACCTATTTTCGCTCGTCCGCGGCTTACCGGGTGCGCATCGCGCTCAATCTCAAAGGCTTGAGCGCCGAGATGGTGCCGATCCACTTGCAGAAAGCAGGCGGCCTCAACAAGAAACCGGAGTACCGCGCGGTCAACCCGCAAATGCGTGTGCCGGCGTTGCGGCTCGATTCCGGCGAACTGCTTACGCAATCGCTTGCGATCATCGAATATCTCGACGAGGTGGTTCCTGAGCCGCCTTTGCTGCCGCGCGATCCCGTCGAACGGGCAAAGGTGCGGTCCATCGCACAGCTGATCGCCTGCGACATCCATCCGCTCAATAATGTATCGGCCTTGCGCTATCTCAAGAACGAGCTTGGGCAAGACCAAGCCAAGATCGACCGCTGGTATCACCACTGGATTCTCGAGGGTTTCGACGCAATGGAAGTCATGGTCCGTCCGGCGCCCTATGCGTTCGGCAGCGCGGTCACGCTCGCCGATATTTGTCTCGTGCCGCAGGTCTACAACGCGCGACGTCTGAAAGCGCCGCTCGATCGATTTCCCAAACTCGTCGCGATCGATGCGGCCTGCGCGAAGCTTGCGGCATTCGAGCGGGCGCGGCCGGAAAATCAGCCCGACGCGGAGTGACCTGATGCACGTCAGGAGCCGCTCCCCTGACCATCGTGAGCGCTGAGGCCCCGGAAGATTCCCGCGTGGCGCCCAGACAAGTCGTTCGCGTCGTCCTCTGGATGACTGGAGCATTGCTGTCGTTCTCGGCGATGGCGATCTCGGTGCGCATCCTTGCCGCCACGCTGGGTGTGATGGAGATTCTCGCGTTGCGCGCTGGTCTCGGCCTGATGGTCGTGGGCACCTTGGCCGCCTTGCACGCCGACCTGCGCGCAACGATCAACTGCCAGCACCTTCGCCTGCACCTTTTCCGCAACACCGTTCACATTGCATCGTCTTATACCTGGGCGATGAGCCTTCTGCTCATCCCCTTGGCGATGACATTTGCGCTGGAGTTCACCACGCCCGCGTGGACGCTGTTGCTCGCCGCGCCAGTGCTGGGCGAACGCCTCACCGCGAGCCGCATCGGGGCCGTGGTGTTCGGTCTGCTTGGCGTGTTGGTGATTCTACGGCCCGGTTTGACCAGCTTTCAGCCGGGCGCGCTGTTCGCCCTCATGGCAGCGTTTGGATTGGCAGTCGCGCTGATCGCCACGAAGAAGCTCACGCGCACGGACAGCACCTTCGCGATTCTCTTCTGGATGATGCTCATCCAGTTGCCGCTCGCCTTTATCGCGTCTGAGCCCCTGTTCGTGACAAAGCTCGACCCAGCGCAAGTTCCGGCGGTCATCGGCATCGGTGTTTCGGGGTTAGTCTCCCACTACTGCCTGACCAATGCCTTTCGGGCGGGCGATGCCGGCGTGGTGGTGCCGCTCGATTTTATGCGCATCCCCTTGATCGCGGTAATCGGCTGGTGGCTCTACGGCGAGCCGCTTGACATCTTCGTGTTTCTGGGCGCCGGCCTGATCATTACCGGCATCCTGTGGAATTTGCGCAGCGAGGCAGGCCGAACGCCGAGATCCTAGTTCTTTGTGCCAATGAGATCGATCTCGACGAGCGTATCCGCGACCAGGAGTCCCGTACAACCGATCGTGGTGCGCGGCGGCGGCTGCTTGAAGTAGCGCTTCCACACCGTGTCGAAGCCATGGAAGTTGTTAAGGTCGGTAAGAAACACCTGCGCCTTCACGACCTGATCGAACGACGAGCCAGCTGCCTCGAAAGTCTTTTTCAGGTTGTCGAGGATGTATGCGGTCTGCAGCTCGATGTCGGAGCCGTAGAACGGAAAGCCCTTTTGTTTGCGCGCCTCCGGCGGAACGCCGGTTCGATAATCGCTCGCGATCTGACCGGCCGCGAATACATGGCTGCCCAGCGTAAACCCCTCGCTGTAATGCGCGAGCGGGCGAGGAGCGGCCGACTTGACGACCTCGTGCTTGAGACCATCGCCGGCGCGGTAGCCGATGAGGTCGATTTCCACGAGCGTATCTTTGACCAGCAAGCCCGTGCAGCCGATGGTGGTGCGCGGCGGCGGCACCTTGAAGTACCGCTTCCACACCGTATCGAACCCGTGGAAATCGTTTAGATCGGTGAGAAACACCTGCGCTTTGACCACGCGGTCGAGCGAGGAGCCTGCCGCCTCGAAGGTCGCTTTCAGATTCTCCAGCACGTATGTCGTCTGCAGCTCGATGTCCGAACCGTAGAAGGGAAAGCCGTCCCGCTTGCGCGCTTCGGGCGGAACTCCGGTCTTGAAGTCGCTGGCGAGTTGACCTGCGGCGAACACGAGATCGCCAACCGCGAACGCCTCGTTGTAATTCGCGAGCGGGCGGGGGACGGACGAGGTGATGACTTCGTGTTGCAGCCCCTTGCGCGGCACGTAGGCGATGAGGTCGATCTCGACCAACGTGTCGCCGACCAGCAAGCCGGTGCAGCCGATGGTGGTGCGCGGCGGCGGCACCTTGAAATAGCGCTTCCACACCGTATCGAAGCCGTGGAAGTTGTCGAGATCGGTGAGAAACACCTGCGCCTTCACCACATGATCGAGCGAGGAGCCCGCCGCCTCGAAGGTCTTTTTCAGGTTCTCCAGGATGTACGTCGTCTGCAGCTCGATGTCGGACCCGTAGTAGGGAAAGCCCGCCTGCTTGCGCGCTTCCGGGGGCACGCCGGTTTTAAAATCGCTCGCCAGCTGACCCGCGGCGAACACAAGATCGCCAACGACGAATGCCTCGTTATAGTTGGCGAGCGGGCGCGGAATGCCCGACTTGATCACCTTAATCGTCACGTTCGCCCCCGTCAGCCGCGTGCGTCGGTCTCTTTGATATCGACAATCCGCACCATGTGCGTCACCAGGGTCGGATCGCCCTTCTGGTCGAACTTGAACGGTCCACGCACGCTTTGATAGTCCGTCTGGCGCAACGCGTTGCGGACCGCGGTGCGGTCGCTGCTGTTGGCGCGATCGATCGCCGCGATGGCGATATTGATGGCGTCGAATGCCTGCGCGTGAACGTAGTCCGGCGGCTTGTTGTACGTTTTGCGCACCTGCGCGATGAAAGCTTGAGCCGCCGGCAGATTCGTCGACGTCGCCGGGCTGAAGTGCGTGGGATAAATGACGCCGTTGGCCGCCTCCTTGGCGAGATCGAGAAACGCCGGCGCGGCGATGCCGTCGGAGCCGAACCGCGGCAGCTCCCAGCCCATCTGCTTGATCTGGCGATGGATGAGCGCGCCCTCGGTGTAACGCGACCACTCCACGATCGCGTCAGGATTGGTCGAGCGAATCCTGGTCAACTGACCGATGAAATCGAGGTCGCCGCGGGAATATCGTTCCTCGGAGGTGATGCTCATGCCGAACTTCTTGCCGGCTTCCGTAAAAGCGTCGAAACCGCCCTTGCCAAAATCGTCGTTCACGTAAAGGAAGCCAAAACGTTTGAGGTTCGGCATTTTCTCGTTGATGAAGTCGACCATGTCGCCGACGAGCTTGCGATCCGGCACCGCCGAGCGAAACACCCATTCGTTGCCTTGCGTCGTGATGCGCTGAGCGGTTCCGCTCACCACGATCTGCGGCAGCTCTTCCTCGCGAAACACTTGCGCAGCGGCGAGGCTTGCAGGGCTGCTCACGCTGCCGATTGCGAGCGAGACCTGATCACGTGTCGCGAAACGACGTGCGACGACGGCAGCCTCTTCGGGCTTGCCGGCGTCGTCGCCGATCACAAGCTCGATCTGCCGACCCAGCACGCCGCCGCCGGAGTTCTTGAGGTTCGCAACCATCTCAACCGATTCGCGGATGCTTTGGCCCTGCGCCGCCGCGTTCCCCGACATCGGCCCGAAGGCACCGATCCTGATCGGCCCTCGCGACTGCGCCCACGCCGTCGACCTCGTGCCGACGAGCGCCACAGCGCTCACTCCGGCCCCGATAAATTTGCGTCGGTTGATGGTCATGATGGTTCTCCGGAGACGATGGACCCTGAAGCGGCTACGCTCAGCTGCGACGATATCCGAACACGATTATTGGCGCAAAGTTACGCCCAGCGGATGCACTTACTGCGTTGGCGCAACCCCCGTGTGTGGTGTTGCTTTCGCCCCAAGATAGCTTGCCCGCACGCGTTCATCGGCCAGAAGCTGCGCTCCACTGCCGGTCATGGTGATCTGGCCGGTCTCCATCACATACGCACGATCTGCGAGCCGCAACGCCAGGTTGGCATTTTGCTCGACCAGGAACACGGTCACGCCGGAATCGCGAAACAGGCGGATCGAGCGCATCACCTCGTCCACCATGAGCGGGGCGAGACCAAGCGAGGGCTCGTCGAGCATGAGGAGCTGCGGCTGCGCCATCATGGCTCGACCGAAAGCGAGCATCTGCTGTTCGCCTCCTGACAGTGTGCCCGCGAACTGCTTTCGCCGTTCCGCCAGGCGCGGAAAGCGCCGATAGACATCCGCCAGCATCTCTCGAACTCTTGCCCGCTTGTGGACGAGATACGCGCCGACGCGAAGATTCTCCTCCACCGAAAGGTCGGGGAATACCCGCCGGCCCTCGGGCACCTGCACCACTCCGAGTGCGACGATCGCGTCCGGACTGCGGCCGACGATGGTCCGTCCGTCGAACTCGATGGTTCCTGCGCGCGGCCTGAGCAGACCCGAAACGGTCTTTAAGGTCGTGCTCTTGCCGGCGCCGTTGGCTCCGATCAGCGTGACGATTTCGCCGCGGCGCACCTCCAGCGAAACACCGTGCAGACAAGTGAGGTCGTCGTAAGCCGCGATCACGCCGTCAAGCTTGAGCACTCTCGTTCTCCCCTGACCGGCCAAGGTACGCTTCAATCACCTCCGGATCGTCCTGGATCTGCGCCGGGGTGCCGTGTGCGAGTCTACGGCCATAGTTGAGGACCGTGATTTCGTCGCTCACCCGCATCACCACGTCCATGTGGTGCTCAACCAGGACCACGGTCGTCCCATCATCGCGGATCCGAGCAATCAGATCGCTGACATGCGCCGCTTCCGTGACGTTGAGTCCCGCAGCTGGCTCATCGAGCAGCAACAGCGTGGGTTGCGCCACGATGGCGCGCGCGATTTCCAACAGACGGCGATGCCCGTAGGCGAGCGTGTCGGCCCGCGCATGAACGACGCCGCCAAGGCCGACGAAGTGCAATACTGCCATCGATCGATCGCGAATGCTGCGCTCCTCGTGACGATGGCGCGACGTCGATAGGATCGCATCGAAAAATCCGGCACGCGTCTGCGCATGCAAGCCGATCGCAACATTCTCGAGCGCGGTCATTTCAGTGAACAGTTTCAAATTCTGAAACGTCCGACGAATTCCGGCGCGCGCGCGCTTCGCCGTCGAATACTGCGTGATATCCTGTGCACGAAAGCGCAGCACCCCACTGCTGGCCCGATACACTCCGGCAATCAGATTGAGCAGCGTGGTCTTGCCAGCTCCGTTCGGCCCGATCAGGCCGTGCACGCTTCCGCGCCGCACCACCAGGTCAACGGCGTCGACGGCCAAGAGCCCGCCGAAGCGCCGTGTCACGCGACGCGCCTCCAACAGCCATTCGTCGGCGTGTGCGGCGGTGCTCATTGCGCGGCTTCGTTCCTGATGGAAGGCTTGCGCGGCAGACGGGCCAACAATGCGCCCGCGCGCCGTCCCAATGTCGCACAGAGCGCGGCGAGCCCGCCTTCGCCGAACAGCATGGTCGCTATCAAAATTGCCCCGAAAACCAGCATTCGATAGTCGCCGATAGCGCGCAAATACTCCGGCAAGCCCACAACCACCGCCGCACCGAGGATGGCGCCTGCCAGGCTGCCGACGCCTCCGATCACCACCATGATGAGAATTTCGATCGACTTCCAGAACGTGAAGTCGTTTGGAGCGAGATAGCGCACCTCGTGCGCATAGAGCGACCCCGCCAGGCCCGCGACAAAGGCAGCAATGACGAAGCACTCGCTCTTGAGAAGGGTCACGCGAATGCCGCTGGCGCGAGCGGCATCCGGGTCAAGACGGATAGCATTGATCGCGCGCCCGAAGCGTGAACTCAGGATGCGAGCAAACGTAAAATAGACGATCGCCGCAACGCCGACGTTGAGGTAGTAGCTCGACATCGGGTCTCGCAGCACGTGGCCGAACAATTCCGCGCGCGGAATGGCAATGAAGCCATACGAACCGCCGGTCAGCCACTCTTCATTCTTGATGAACAGATAGACGATGATGGAGAAACCCAGCGTGGCCACCGCGAGGTAGGCCCCCGTCAGCCGCGTTATCGGCACCATCAGCAAACTGGCGATCGCCGCAGCGACACCCGCACCGAGCAGCGCGAGAGGAAAGGGCACGCCCAACTTGGCGGTGAGCAGGGCGGATGTGTACGCGCCGATGCCGTAGAACGCCGCCTGGCCGATCGAAAGCTGCCCAGAGTAGCCAAGCAACACCTGCAGTCCCATGGCAGCGATCGAGGCAATCGCAATAAGGCTGAGAATATGCAGGGTAAACTTGTCGGCCTCGATCCACGGCAGCGCGATCACCGCCGCCATTACCAGCAGCGCGGCAAAGTGCACGCCTCGGCGCCGGTATGCGCCCGAATCGAGCCACGCGGTCAGCTGCGCCTCTGCCACAGGCCAACCAGCCCAGACGGAAGAACCAGCAGGATGGCGATCAGGAGAATCATGCCGATGCCGTCCTTGTAGGCCGACGACAAGAACACGCTGCTGAAGGTCTCGATCAAGCCGAACAGGATTCCCCCGAGCATCGCCCCGGCGATGCTGCCGAGGCCACCCAGCGTCGCCGCTACGAACCCTTTCAGTCCAGTGATGAACCCCATCTCGAAGAAGGCGAAGAACATTGAACCCAGCATGATGCCGGCGGCGCCGGCCATCATGCCCGAAATCGCGAAGGTATACGCCATCATGCGGGTCAGGTTTGCTCCCATGAGCTGCGCCGCTTCCGGATCCTGCGCCACGGCCTGCATGGCCAGCCCGGTTGCTGTGTGTTTGAGAAAGAGCTGCAGCGCGCCCATGATGGCCACTCCCATAACCATGATCCAGAACAACTGCGGGGATACGCGCACAGTGCCGAATTCATAGGCCGTGGTGGCGAACAGCTCCGGAAAACGTAGCGGTTCGGAGCCCCATATGATGCGTGCGGCGTTGATGCATAGAATGGACATCCCGACCGTGGCGGTGATGACGTTCATGATGGCGACGCGCCGGCGGCGCAGGGTACGGTAGATCGCGAGCTCCATGGCCACGGCGATGATTCCGGAGGAGGCCATTCCGACAGCCACCACCAGGAGAAGAGGAAGCGCCGGCACCAACCACAAAGATGTGAGCCCGCACATGCAGCCCAGCATCATCACTTCGCCTTGAGCAAAATGGATGATGTTGGTTGCGCGCATGATCATCGCGAAGCCAAGCGCAATCAGGCTATAGACGCAGCCGACGGCAAGCCCGCCGACCACAAGGTCGACGAATTGGGGAAGGCTGAGAGCACCCATTACGTCCGCCTGGCAGGAACAGGTCGTGGCTCGCCCGCGCCCTTTGAACCTGCGGGACAGAGAGGCTAGTGCATCCGACCATCCGGTTCGAGTGGGTCGGCAGCGAGGGGCGATTTGTGCTGCGGATCCCGCCTTAAGCCCCGCAGTTTCCACACTTTGGTCACCATTACAGCGCTTCCATCATTTATTGGGGGCGTCGGGCCGGGCTCCATGATTGGCAAAGCGATCACGACCGTCTTGCGGACAGCAGGGGCCGCCCTGCCGGTCCTCGTTCTCTGCGCCGCACCGGCGATGGCGCAGTTCAGGTTTCCATTCTCTCCCCCTCCTCCCAGCGCTTCTGTTCCGGAAGCGCCTGCTCCCAATGCCGCCGCACCCGGCACGCGCAACCAGGCATGTCTACGGCTCGAAAGCCAGCTCGCGGCGCTGGACCGCGGCGCCGCAATCGATCCCACCAGAGCGGAGCAGGTCAAGCGCTACGAGGATGCCGCAGCAAAGCAACAGGCCGAACTTGACCGCCTTGGCCAGCAATCGCAGCGCCTAGGTTGCCAGGGCGCAGGCTTCTTCGCCCTGTTCAGCGGACAGTCCCCGCAATGCGGGCCGCTCAACAACCAGATCCAGCAGATGCGCGCGAACCTCGACCGCACCCTGACCGACATCCAGCGGCTGCAGGGCAACAGCGGCGAGCGGGAGGGCCAGCGCCGCAGCATCCTGATGGCGCTCGGCCAGAACGATTGCGGCCCGCAATACCGCCAATACGCCACCGCCGGACCCGGCGGCCTCTTCGAAAACCTGTTTGGCGGCGGCAATTTCACGCCCGGCCCCAACGCACCACTCGCGGGTACCTACCGGACGCTCTGCGTGCGAACCTGCGACGGCTATTATTTCCCGGTCTCGTATTCGACGGTGCCATCCAAGTTCGCCGAGGACGAGCAGCTCTGCCGTCGGCTTTGCCCGGCCGCGGACGTGGCCCTCTACAGCCATCGTAACCCCGGCGAGGACGTCTCCCGCGCCGTGTCGATCGGCGGCAGGCTCTACACCGAGCTGCCCACGGCATTCAGCTATCGCAAGCAGCTCAACGCGGCTTGCAATTGCCGCCTGCCCGGTCAGTCTTGGGCTGAAGCGCTGCGGCAAAGCAGCGACCAGACGGTCGAACGCGGAGACATCGTCGTCACAGAGGAGCGAGCCAAGCAGTTGTCGCAGCCACGCTTCGATGCACAGGGAAAACCGGCCAGCCCGACCCGAGGGCAAGCTGCAGATAGCGTGAGCAACGCGCCGCTGCCCGCGGCCGGCGCCGAGCAACAGCCACCCGCCCCTGCCGAGGAGAAGGTCGAGCAGGAGCCGGGCAAGCGCAAGGTGCGGGCAGTCGGGCCGACTTTCTACCCCGTGCGCTGAGCTGCGAGCTGGCGCTGCTCGAGCGCCGACCGTCCGTCGGACCAGTGCTAAGGCAACTGCCGCTCGGCAGTCCGATTCTCTAAAGGGGGCTGTGTCGGCTCGGGCAGTCCACCGACTGGCGGTTTTTCGCCTGGTCGGTAGAAGCAATCTTCATCGATGCCATTATATTTTCCGTATCCGGCAAAGCCCAAAGCAGCCGGCGCCCCCTTGCTTGGCATGACTAAAGGGTTGCCGATGATTTCTATCTCGACGCAGAACTCCGTACGTCGCCTGGCGCTGCTCGTGAAGACATCGTCATATTCGACCCATCCATAAATGAATCCCCGCATTTTTTTATTCATGATGTCGAGCAGGTCCTGAATAGCGATATCCACCGGGAAAGGAATTTTGAGTCGCGGAGCCACGAAGGCGTTTGGCGCGATCGCTTCCATCCGATCCGGATATTTGAAATCCTCGGGCAACGGTCCCTTCCACATGACGATATTAGCAGTGCCCGTGAACCGTCGGGCGACGGTAGTTCCGGTATTTTCGAAAACGGCAGTTATTCGGTAAGCGATGACGCGATCATTTCTTACGATTGCGGTGCTTTGAAATTGCGTCGGGACGATCAGGGCGCGCTGCATATCAACGACGGCACGAGCAGATGCGGCCGCCGACTTGGCAGCAGCATTTGCAGCCTCCTGAGCGACGGCAATGGATGCCTGTATATCGCGGGATTGGATCGCAGAAGCTTCCCTGGTGGCGAGCCACAGCCTCCTCGTCGAGCGAGCAACAACCCAAGCGAAAATGAAGATACCTGCCGTGGCGACGGCTATAACAAATTCAAAGGGATGCGCAGAAGCGGTGTGCCAAAGGGAACGACTGGCATCGGCTACGTGTTTAGCGGCTTGCTCTGCATGCTGCTGAACGGCATCGGGTATGTCTGCCATGATCGCGCGAGATAAAGAGCGAACATCTGTAGACATCCGATCATCGCCCGTTTCAGAGGCGCATTAGCATTCGCATCATGGGCGGTCCTGGACCGCTCCACCGCCAGAATGCGCGTTTTCCGCTACAGCTTTTTGATACCTGCGCGGGAGATGATGTCTGAAAACATCGGGACTTCGCGCGCGATGCGCGCCATGTGCTCCTTGCCGGGCGTGGCAGTCACCTCGAATCCGGACTCGGTGAGCTTCGCGCGCATGTCCGACCGCCGCAGAACGCCGAGCGCGACCTGTTCGAGCCGAGCGACGACTTCCGGCGGCGTCTTCGCCGGCGCCATCAGCGCCGTGTAGGTTTCGAACACGAAGTCGGGATATCCCGCTTCTAGCATGGTCGGAATGTCGGGCAGGTCATGCCAGCGCGTGCGCCCGGTGACCGCAAGGCCTTTGATGGCGCCGGCCTTGATATGCGGATGCGCAGGCGCCAGCACGCCGGAGCTAAGCTGCACGGTACCGCTCAGCAAGGCCTTGAGCGCGTCGCCGCCGCCCGCAAACACGACCGTCGCCATCCCCTGGAGGCCTTCGCGCAGCTTGAGCACTTCCGCTTGCAGGTGCGGCGTAGTGCCGATCGGCGGTGTCGAGACGTTGAACTTGTCGGGATTGGCCTTTGCCAGCGCGACGAACTCCTTCATCGTGGTGACGCCCAGATCGGGCTTCACCGCGAACACGTGCGGCGACACCGCAAGCTCGCAAACGGCGGTGAAATCCGCGAGTGGATCGTAGGGCAGCGTCTGATAGAGGCCTGGATTGACCGAGTAAGCGCTGGTCGACAGCAGGATAGTGTAGCCGTCGGGCTCCGAGCGCGCGACGGATCCCATGCCGATGTTGCCGCCGGCGCCGCCCTTGTTCTCGACGAATACCGTGCCGCCCATCGCCTCTTGCATCGCCGCCGCCATGATGCGGGCAATAATGTCGGATGGCCCACCCGGGGTGTTTGCCACCACGATCTTGACCGGACGGTCGGGATAGGCCGCCTGCGCCGCGCGCGTGCGCACCAACGCGCCGAAGCCGAGCAAGCCGGCTGCCGCTACAAAACGCCGCCGTGTTGTCGTTCGCTCTCGTGCCATGCGTGTCATTCGAGCCTCATTGCCCTCGACAGGAATGCTGCAGCAAGAATAGCACGACGCAAGCGCTTCGGTCATCGCGATTGGCTGAGGCATTTGGGCGCTCGGCTCTTCGCTTGCTAACGCTCGCTCGTCGGAGACACGATTTCCCCATGTCCTGAGCCGTACAACAACTCGTCACTGGACCCGAGCCGTCAGCACCTGCGTTTCTTCCGGATACGTCACCCCGTCGCCGTGGGCATAGCGCTGAAGCTGTTTCGTGACGCTCGCTGTGACTTTCGCGCGTGCATCGGCAGGCGCCGCAGCCATGGTTTGTGCGACGGGGCTTCCGGCCAAATGCTCCAGCGTGAATTCATGGATGGGTGGCAGGCGAATATCGATCCGATCGATGCGCACCTCCACATCGGCAAACCCTGCTTCCGTGGCGAGGCGCTGCAACTCCTCTTTGGTCGGGACTTGCCGCGACGCGCAGAAGCGCGCGCCGGCTTCGGTCGCTATGAACCGGGATAGCGCGTCGCTGACGGCTTGATGATAAGCGCCGACGCCCCTCCATACGCTCAGCGCGAGACGCCCGCCGCGATCGAGCACACGGCGCATCTCTCGCAGTGCGAGGGCTTTGTCGGGAAAGAATTGCAGGCCCTGCTGGCACAGAACGACGTCGAAGCTCGCATCCTCCAATCCAAGGTCGAGCGCACTACGCTCGAGCCACTCGATCGGAGCACCGTTCGGAGCAGGGAGCGAGCGCGCGACGGCGATCATTCCCGGATTCAGGTCGACGCCGACCACCCCTCCGGCGAAACCGACGCGCTCCGCGGCAATTCGTGTCACGACCCCCGTCCCGCAAGCCACATCCAACACGCGCTCGCCAGCGGACAGCCGAGCGGCGTCGACCAGCGAGGGCGCGCACGGGCCGAGGATGTAGCGAGCGCCGCAGCGCTCGTAGCGTTCGGCGGCCTCGCCGCTGAGTTGGAATTGCTCGTTCGTGCTCAAAGTTTTCGCTCTGCCTAGGCCTTGCCCACGGTGAGCGAGTAGCGCTGATCCGCGGCCAGGCATTCCGCTTGCGGCAGTCCCAACTCCTTGCGCACGATATTTGTGCCAAGCACCATAGCGACCATCTTGTAGCTGGCGTGACGGCGGCCCATGCCCTCGCGGCCCATGCCGCAGTCGGACGAGACGATCAGCCGCTCCGGCGGAATATGTTTGAGCGCTTCGCGGATGAGCGCGGCGATCTCGTCCGGTCGCTCGACCTGCAGCGTGTGATGGTCGATCACGCCGATCACGACCTTTTTGTCCTTGACGACCTCGCCGATCGCCTTGAGATCCCCGGTGCCGGACGAGCGCGTCTCGAAGGTCAGCGCATCGGCCTCCACCCGGTTGAGCGCCTCCAGCGTCGGCTGATAGCTCTGCACGTCGGCGAAGATGCGCTGCTGGGACGGATTGCCCCAGCAGGTGTGGCACCACACCTCGGTCTTTGCGCGCAGGCCCTTCACTGTGTTGTTGAAAATCTTCACCAGGTCGGCGACATCGAGCTTGCCAAAAGTCTTGCCGCGCGCCGGCACCATGTGGATCTGTGGCTCCTCCAGCTGGATCACGGGACAGCCGGCATCCGCCAGCTCGTTGAGCTCTTCGTTGAGCGCGTTGCTGATCGCCCACGTGCGCTCGACCGGATCCTTGTAGTGGTCGTCCTCGACGGAGGCCGCGATCAGTTCCGGCAGGATCGTTCCGAACTTGATCGGCTTCTTGGTCATGCGCTGCGCGGTCTTCCACATCGCCGTGTACTGCAGCCTGCCGCGCCCCACCGGCCCCACGATCCTGGGAAAAATGCGCGCCTCGAGAAAGTCGTGCAGGATGTGGCCGCGCGGGTAGGCGGCGGCACCGATCTTATAGGTCATCGGCTGCGGCACTTCGGCAAAGCCGTCCATATGGGTGAGCGGGTAGCCTTGCCAACTCATGCCCCCGACCTCCTCGTCGTAGTGCGCGTCGCCGTCGGTGAGGATGTCGAGGCCGGCTATTTCTTGCGCCCGCAGAAAGCACGAGACCGCATCCTCGTACTGCTCGCGGTAGCGCGAATTGACCATGGCTTCGAGGAAACTCTTGCGGCCCAACACCGCGGTGTACCAGGCCGGCCGCGGTAGCGAGCCGATGATCGAGGTGGGCAGCGCGATATCCGCGGAGGCTTTATACATCGCTTCCCTCTCTTGCTCTTGGGCTTCGCTCAGAAATCGAAGGCTTCGCTCTTGGCCGCCACGTTCTTTACCAGCGCGCGGTCGGGCTCGGGCAGCGGCGCACCGGAATCGCGGAAGCGGTTGACGATGGGGTAGCGGCGGTCGCGGCCGAAATTCCTCAGCGTCACCTTGACGCCGGGAGCCGCTTGTCGGCGCTTGTACTCGGCGAGATGCAGCATGCGCTCCACCTTCATGACCGTCTCGCGATCGAAGCCTTGCTCGACGATCTTGGCGACCGGCTCCTCGCGCTCGACCAGACGCTCGAGGATTTGGTCGAGCACGTCATAGGGCGGCAGCGTGTCCTGATCGGTCTGGTTCTCGCGTAGCTCGGCGCTCGGCGCGCGCGTGAGAATGCTGTCGGGGATCACCGGGCCATCGCGCCCCAACGCGCCGTCGGGCTTCCAGCGGTTGCGCAGCCGGGCCAGCCGATAGACCTCGGTCTTGTAGAGATCTTTGATCGGATTGAAGCCGCCGTTCATGTCGCCATAGAGCGTGGCATATCCGACCGACATTTCCGATTTATTGCCGGTGGTCACCACAATGACTCCGAACTTGTTGGAGATCGCCATCAGAATGGTGCCGCGCGTGCGCGATTGCAGGTTCTCCTCGGTGACGTCGCGCGGCAGGCCTGCAAAAACCGGTGCGAGCGCCTTTTCCAATCCCGCGACCGCGCTTTCAATCGGCACCACGTCATATCGGACGCCGAGGGCCTTGGCGACCTGTGCCGCATCGTCGAGCGATTGCTGTGCGGTGTAGCGATAGGGCAGCATCACGCAACGCACGCGGTCGGCGCCGAGTGCGTCGACCGCCAACGTGGCCACCAGGGACGAGTCGATGCCGCCCGACAGCCCGAGCACCACGCCGTTGCATCCGATCTTGTTGATATAGTCGCGCAGTCCCAGCATGCAGGCGAAATAATCCGCCCGCTCGCCCTGCTCGACCGCAGCGACCGGTCCATCGACGCACCGCCAGGCATTGCCGGTGCGCTCCCAATACGTGGTGCTGACAGCTTCGCGGAAGCCCGGGAGCTGGAAAGCGAGCGTGCGATCGCCGTGCAGGGCAAACGAGGCGCCGTCGAACACGAGCTCGTCTTGCCCGCCGATCTGGTTGACATAGATCAGCGGCAC
>DASQXF010000034.1:0-7930 GCA_035639895.1 Xanthobacteraceae bacterium | reverse complement strand
GGGCCGATCGCAAAGGCATCGCGCGAACCGCCGGCGCGGCCGCCCGGTTGCAGCGAGGTGAGCGCGCGATTGAGCCATCCGCTGTCGGCCGCACCGGGCTTGGCGAGACCGCTCTCCAAGACGTCTTGGCCGTCGAAATGGGAGCGCTCCCGGTAAGGTGTCGCCGCCGCATGCACAATCGCAGCCGCGCCGGATTTGTAGAGACGATGCAGGTTGGGCATTGCCGGATTGAGCGCGAAGAAGGAATCGAGCGGCAGCGCGGGCGGCTTGCCGTCCAGCGTGAGCGCCTTGTCGCCCCGGAGCGCGACCCAGTCCGGATCGCCCACCGGCGCCACCGCCGCGAGCCCATCGAGCGCGCCGCGCAGCACAATGACCAGCAAACGTGGATCGCGGCCTTCCGCGCGCGCCAGTTTCGGCAGATAGGCCCAGGCGAACAGCGTGCCGGAGGCGAGGAGCAGTTCGCGGCGCGTCGCGGCGTTGAATGTCATCGGCTCATCTCCTTCGATGCCTGCCCCATGTGGCAAAAGCCGGCCGGGCATCCGCATCATCGGCGCTGGAATTCCGGCGCCATGAACAGAAGCGCGAGCGCCTGCGGCCGACTTTCGGCGCGCGTGATGGCTTGTCGGGTTTCGGCCGAGGCGAGCGGCGCGAGCGCCTCTTCGAACACCTCTCGCGGATCGGCATCTGCACCCAGGCGGCGGGCGAATTGATTGGCGATGTCGAGCCGTTGCGCCAGCCCGTCGAGCCAGGGCGCACTTTCGTCGGCGAAGCCTTTGGGCGCCGACGGTCGCCACAGCGGCTCGCCCAACAGGTTGTGCGCCTGCATCACAGGGCCGATCTCGGCAGGCGTGACGCCCACAGCGCGCAGAGCCGCAACGACCCATTCGCCGGGACGCTTGAGCTTGGCACGCGGCGTCTCCCACGACTCCGGCGCCGCCACCAGCGCCTTCGCCATTTCTTTCAAATCACCTTGCGTGGCGAGGAAGCGCTTTGCCAACCGGTCGACTAGCGCGGGCGGCGGCTCATCGGCGACGAAGTGGCGCGCGAGCTTGGTTGCCACGTGCTTGGCAGTCGCGGGGTGCCGCGCGAGTGCGGCGAGTACCGCGCGGCCCTGCTCCAAGCCGCCGTCGGGATAGCTCTTGCCGACCACCGTCTGCGCGCCCGGCTGATGCATGCGCGGATTGAATTCGAACTCGCCGCCGCGCACCGGATCCTGGCGAAACGGCACCACGGTCCAGCCTGTGATCACATTGGCGAAACGCGTGACGTCGTCCTGCGTATAGACGGTGCGCACGCCAAGCGTATGCAGTTCCAGAATCTCGCGCGCCAGATTCTCGTTGAGCCCGCGTTTCTGCCGCAGGCCGGCCATGGAGTCAGGACCGATGGAGCGCGCATTGTCGAGGTAGATGAGCATCGCCGGATGGGATTCGGCGGCCAGCAGCATGTCGCCGAAGCGGCCGAGCACGTTCGCGCGGGTGACTTCGCGCTCGTAAGCACCGCAAATCTGGCGCACATTGCCCTTGTCCGCCGACACACAGAAATGGTTCGACCAAAACCACACGAGCCGTTCGACAAAACCGATCTCGGCGGCGAGCGCCGCATGGATGCGCGCCTTCGCTTCGGCAAGATAAATCTGTTGCGGCAAACTCGGACCCGGATTGGGTCTTGGCGCGGATGCAGGCGGCGTCTGATCCTTCATCTCCGGCGCGCCGCTGCCCGGCGCGGTGGCCGGCTGCGCAGCGCGTTCAGCCTGCCGCGCCGCGCGCCGCGCCTCCTGGAACGCAAATGCCGCGCGCGCGGCCACTCCGCTCGTCAGCAAATCCGCATCGCTGATGCGGCCTGCCCCCGGGCGATCTAATTCGGCGAGCAGCGCGCCGCGAGGGTCCGACGCCATGGCCGCGATCGACCCCGCGCGCGGCCCGAGGCCGAACCGATGCAAGGCGAGCACAGCTTGGGCGTTCGCATCAAGCGCCATGCGTCGATCCTTTCCAACCGGACGGACGCTACCGCAGCACCATCGTCCCCGGCCGCACCGTCAAGCCTGCGGCAGGTCGCCTTTCCCGATCATGGCCAAGGCATGAAAAATTGGAAGGGTATCAGCATCACCGGCCGCGATCCGTCCTCGCCCTAAAGAGTGGGCTTGCGCGGGTGCAACGCAAACTCGCGCGCGCGTGCGCGCGTCTTGAACGACGAAGGCCCATTCTCGTGCTTTACGGGGCATCGCAGCGCAGCAGCGTCGGACAATGCCTATTTCACGCTGCACGCTGCCAAGCTCGAGAGCAAGTGATCCACAGCCAGCCGATGCGTCATGCTGCTGTAACATGCAACCGATATATGCGGGAACGCTTAGGAGACGCCCTCCGCATATCTTTGTCGTAAATAGTAGCGTGCGCGTTCGTCATGTCACTGGCGGCTCCGGCCGCATTCGCCCCGCGGCCGGAGCCGCTTTTCTCCTGCGCTTTCAGTCCGATGCATTGTCGCGGGCGGACAGAGCCACCGGCTAACCAGCATCGCCCGCAATCTTTTTGCGGGCGCGGTTCTCCCGAGGCCCCCTTTTTTCTTGCCGTAGAGCGGGCTAAATCCGGCGCTATAAGCGCTTGGAACATGGGAGACCTCGCGATGCGGCACCCACGCCTCTCCTCCACGCACATCGTCGCTGCTGCACTCGTCATCGCGGGCACACTCGCCCCCACGGCGGCCATGGCGCAAGCACAGCCACCGGCGCAAGCACCGCCACAAGCGCAAACCCTGCCTGAACCAAAACTTGGACCGTACAAGCCGGTTCCGATCACGCTGCCGCCGGGACTGAATGATCCGAGCTTCGAGGGCTTCCGCAAGCAGCTCGCTGAAATCGCCAAGAACAAGGATCGCGCCGCGCTGGCGCGGTTGGTCGCGTCGAATTTCTTCTGGGTGCCGGAAGACAAGGACATCGCCGACAAGCAGAAGTCCGCGATCGACAATCTCAGCAAGGCGCTCGGTCTCGATGGGCCCGACGGGTTCGGCTGGGAGGCGATCGGGGCGTACGCGAACGAGGCGTCAGTCATGGCCGACCCGCAGCGCAAAGGCGTGTTCTGCGCGCCGGCGGAGCCCGGCTTCGACGACCGCGCCGCCGACGAGCTTGCCAATATGACCCAGACCGACGCCGCCGACTGGGCGTTTCCGACCCGCGACGGCATCGAAGTGCGCGCGGCGGCAAAGCAGGACGCGGCGGTGGTCGACAAGCTCGGACTCTATCTGGTGCGCGTTCTTCCCGATGACTCGCCCGCCAACGCTGTCCTCCAAACCTTTGCCAAAGTGCTCACCGCCGCAGGGAAGGTGGGTTATGTGCCGATCGACACGATCCTGCCGCTCGGGGGCGAGCAGTTGTGCTACCTCAAGGACGGGAGCGCCTGGAAGATTGCCGGCTTTCTCGGCGGCGATCCAAATCATTAGTCTCTTGCCCGCGGCGATGGTCGCGAGCACGCATTGAATTCGGCGACGACTTCTTTCTATTGTCCTCACCTCGGCAGGCTGGTGCCAGCGAACCCCTGCGCCCGACGCCGAGAAGAGGCGAGCCATGATCATTGAGACGCAAAAGGACGTCACCACCGCGGTCCTGTCGGAGCTGCAGCGCGCCCCGGACCCCCGATTCAGGGAGATTATGTCCGCCTTCGTGCGCCATCTGCATGAGTTCGCGCGCGAGACGCGGCTCACGGAGGAGGAGTTCCACGCTGCGATGGGCTACATCGTCGCCATCGGCAAGCACAGCAGCGACTCCCATAATGAGGCGGTGTTGATGGCGGGCTCGCTGGGATTATCCGCGCTGATCTGCCTCCTCAACAACGGCAATCAGGGAACGACGGAAACCGATCACAACATGCTCGGGCCGTTCTGGCGCATGCATTCTCCGGTAACGCCGAACGGGGGGTCGATCGTGCGCTCGCCGACGCCGGGGCCGGCGCTGTTCGTCAACGCCACGTTTCGCGATGGCAAGGGCAATCCGATCGTGGGCATGGAAGTCGACGTCTGGCACTCCTCGCCCGAAGGATTTTACGAGAACCAGGATCCCGTGCAGGCCGACATGAACCTGCGCGGCAAGTTCTTCACCGACCCGGACGGCCGTATCAGCTTTCGCAGCGTCAAGCCGGCCGGCTATCCGATCCCGATCGACGGGCCGACCGGCGAGCTCCTGCGCGCGCAAGGCCGCCACAATATGCGTCCGGCGCACCTGCACTTCCTGGCCTGCAAGGAGGGGTTCAAGACACTCATCTCCCAGCTTTACGTGCAGGACGACAAGTTCATCGACAGCGACGTTCAGTTCGGCGTCACGCGCCATCTCATCGGCAACTACGTGCGTCACGCGGACGAGAAGGCGCCGGCGCCCGACGTCAAAGGGCCGTGGTACTCGCTCGAACATACGTTCGTCATGGAACCCGGTCGCCCCAAGCTGCCGCGGCCGCCGATCACCGGCAAGGCGCGCGGCGAGCGGCCGAAGATTCCGCATCTGGCGTGATGCCGAGGGATTGAGATTAGGCCGCTAATATCGCCGCGCGCTCGGTGCGTTCCCTTTCCCCGCCTGCGGGGAGAGGGTCGGGGTGAGGGGGACTCTCCAAAATGAGTCCGCCGAGAGTCCCCCTCACCCGCCCGCCTTCGCTTTGCTGGGCCGGGCGACCTCTCCCGCTCGCGGGAGAGGTGGAGCCCCTGGTACGCGCTCAGCTCCGTCGGGTCAGTTAAGCCAATCATTACCCCGCTTGCGCGGCGGCGCGCTCGACCGAGGCTGCGGTCTGGCCAAATAGGATGGCGCGTTCCTCCGGCGTGCGGATACCGCCCATATTCGGGTTGACCGCCTTCGCCTTTTCGTACGCGCGTTCCACCGCGGGACGGGCCCGGACAGTTTCGAACCAGCGCTTGAGGTGCGGGAAGTCCGCGATGTTCTGGCCTTGGCGCTCGTACGGAACGATCCAGGGATAGATCGCCATATCCGCGATCGAGTAGTCGCCGGCGACGAACGGGCGATCGGCGAGGCGCTTGTTCAGCACGCCATAGAGCCGGTTCACCTCGTTGCGGTAGCGATCCATGGCGTAGGGAATCTTCTCCACCGCGTAATGGCTGAAGTGGTTGTTCTGGCCGGCCATCGGACCGAGATTGCCCATCTGCCAGAACAGCCACTGGATGGCCTCGGTGCGAGGGCGCACCTCACGCGCCAAGAATTGCCCAGTCTTGTCGGCAAGATACAGCAGCATGGCTCCCGACTCGAATACGGCAATCGGTTTGCCGCCGCCGGCGGGCGCCTGATCGACGATGGCGGGGATACGGTTATTCGGCGAAACCGCTAGGAATTGCGACTTGAACTGCTCACCCTTGCCGATATTCACGGGCATGATGTTGTAGGGCAGCCCCGTCTCCTCGAGAAAGATCGTGATCTTATGGCCGTTGGGGGTGGTCCAATAATAAAGGTCGATCATGGGCGTTTTCCTTGCGCTACACTCAATCGGATGCCGCTGTAACATAGTTTTGCATGCGTGAGCCACCTAGGAACGCCCGATCAAATCTCATGGCTCCATTGTTGCCGAGGCATTCATGACATTTCATATCCGACAAAGTGATCGTGCAGCATGAGCGGGCGGCGCGCTAACGGTTTTACCGGTGCGAAACGGCACAGGCGCGAGCCGAAGACCGTCATTGCCGGGCTCGGCAATCCATCACCTTCGTAAAGACTTCTGCAAAGCGGATGGTGGCGCGGGTCAAGCCCGCGCATGACGCTTGGAAATAGAGAGGCACGACGGCTTATCCCAGCTTGATGTTGGCTTCGCGTACTACGCGCTCCCACTTCTCCATTTCCGCCGCGACGAAGGCGCGAAACTCCTGCGGTGTATTCTCGCGGAATTCGACGTTGAGCTGCTTGAGACGCTCCGCGATGTCCGGCTGTCGCAGCACCGCGTTCAATCCGGTGTTGAGCTTCTGCACGATCTCCGCCGGGGTGCCAGCCGGTACAAACAGCCCTTGCCATTCATAGGCCTCGAAGCCCGGCAGCGTTTCCGCCACCGCCGGCACGTCGGGGAGCGCCGCGAGCCGGCCCCTACCGGTGTGAGCGATGCACTTGAGCGTTCCCGACTGGACGTGACCGACCGAGGCCGCGGCGTTGGAGAAATAGAATTTCACCTGTCCGCCGATGAGATCGTTGAGCGCCGGCCCGCCTCCTCGGTAGGGGATGTGATTGAGCTTGATGCCGGCGCGATGCTTGAACATTTCGAGCGCGAGATGTTGCACCGTGCCGTTGCCCGAAGAGGCCCAATCGAGGCCCCCCGGCGTCGCCTTGGCGAGCGCGATCACGTCGGCCACGTTGCGTGCTTCCACCGATTTGTTGACGACCAAAAGATTGGTGATGAGCGCCCCCAGAAACACCGGCTGGAAGTCCTTGACGGTATCGTAGGGGAGATTGGTGTAGAGCGACGGATTCACCGAATGGGCGGTCGCGTCGTACATGATGGTGTAGCCGTCGCGCTCCGCCTTGGCCACGGCCGCAGCCGCGATCGTGCCGCCGGCGCCGCCGCGGTTGTCGATGACGAATTGCGTCCCCCACATCTCGCTGAGCTTCTGAAACAGCAAACGACCGACTGTGTCGGCGCCGCCCGCCGGCGGATAGGGGATCACCACTTTGACCGGCCTTGCGGGATAAGCGGCTTGCGCCGAAGCGGAGGGCGTCGCCCCGAACAACGCCACACCGGCCGAACCCTGCAACAGCTGCCGTCGCGTCAATGCGCCTGATGACACCAGGCTTTCTCCACACGTGCGATTCGATTTGATCCGATCATTCAACCTTCATCATACTGGGCGCCTCCCATTCAGGCGACGGGAATTCGCGCCAGCCGCCGCGCCCGCCGCGCTTGGCGCAGACTCGCCACACAGCATGTGCCGCACGTGACAGCAGCCGCTGCCGCTCAGTTGATGGAAATACGGTTTGCAACTATAAGGATGTTCGCAGGTCGTGCATGATCTGAAGGGCCGCTGCTCCCATGACGATCATCGCCAAATTGTTGACAGCCGGTTTGCTGACCTGGTTTTGCCTCCTGGCACTCTTGATTGCCGTCCGCGTGTTGCGCGGCCAGATCCGAACCAGCGGCTTTCTTACAGACAGGAATGTGGCGGGGGTCGCGCCGGAGCGCGTGGTCGCGATGGTCGCATTCCCGTTCGTTTTGCTCACTTACACCCTGACGGCATTGCATGCGGATCTCAGCGTCGTGAACGGGCGGCCGATCATGCCGGACGTGCCCGAGTACCTGCTCACCATCCTGACCGGCGGCAACGGGCTTTACCTCGCGGGCAAGATTTCGCGGCGAACGTGACGGAGACGAGCCATGAACAGCCAACTCATTGCGACCATCGGATTCGGGATCATTGCTTTGATCCTGCTCGGGTTCGCCGCGCTCATCCTGTGGAAAGTCTACGATAACCAGATCAGCCTGGTCGGCCTGCTCTCCGAGCCGGCCGGCCCGGACGGGCCGAAGGCCAGTCTGTCACGATTCCAGTTTCTCATCTTCACCTTCGTCATTGCCGGACTCTATCTCCTGCTTTCGATCGAGGCCGGCACCTTTGTCGATATCCCGACCAATGTGCTCGGGCTGCTCGGCATTAGCGGGGGCAGCTTTCTGATTTCCAAGGCAGTGAACACTGCGAAGGAAGGATCGGGTGCGCCCGACAAGACCACCTGAACGCGTCGCCGGAACAAGGCGTGTCACGGCCGCCTGCGGTAGCGTCGCGATGCGGACATGCGCCACGATTGTGCTCGCGCTCGGGATCGGCCTTGGGCTCAATGGGCCTTCCAACGGTCAGCCGGACCCGACCGATCCAAAGAGCTGCAGTGCCATCTGGTCGGAGATCGGTCTGCCCACCAGTACCTTGACGAACGAGGAAGACAACACGTCGGTGTGCCATGATGGTTACATCACCG
>DASQXF010000033.1:0-3736 GCA_035639895.1 Xanthobacteraceae bacterium | reverse complement strand
TCAGGGTACGCAAGGCGCCCCTGAGACAGGTCACGTCTGCCCTCACCCGATCGATCAATCCCATCGCTGGTCCAATGGTTACCGCCGCTCGCCGCGTCGCGCGCAACATCGAGCACCGGGGGTGAGGTGGCAAGAGCGCTCATCGGACAGAGCGTCGCAACGCGGCGCGTCTGGCCGCCGCACCTGCTATTCGGGCGGCGTGGTATGAGACCGTTCTTGGCTGCCCCGAGCCTATCTCGTCTGTGAGCTCTGCTGGGTCGCCGGGATAATCGCCATGGGCGGGGGCTTCGATTCAGGCTTTTTTGGTTTTGGCTTTGCGGCCGTTCCGTCGCCGGCAGCGGTCGCGTCCTTGCTGGCGTCCTTGGGGGGGGCCACTTTGGGTTTCGGCTTCGCAGCGGGCGTGTCACCGGAAGCGGCGGCGGTCGAGGCCGTGCCATCCTTCTCCGCCGGAGGCTTGCGCTTCGGCTTCGCCGCGGGGGCAGTCGTCGCCACCGCGTCCTTGTCCTTGGCCGCGGCCGGCTTGATCACGACCGTCTTCTTCTTTTCCGGATTTGGGTCGCTCGCGGCCTGAGATCCCGGTGCCGGCGGCTTGGTGCCGGTATAGACCAGCACCGGTTCACCCAACTGCGGCAGCGGCGCGGCGCCCTTCGCCTTGCCTGGGCGCAGACTCGCGAGGAACACGGCGTAGGGTGACTCGGGATTATTCGCGACCAAATCGTCCTCGTCCTCGGTGGCGGGCCGTTTGCGATGCGCCCCGCACATTGCATCGCGCATATTGGGCGGCGCGGCTGCGACCGGCTGCAACGATTCCACCGTCCCGTAAGGCGACATGAACCAGGACAGTCCGCTGGCGCTGTTGAAGCCGCGCTCGAGCAGCTGCGCCGCCTTCATCGCGCGTGCTGCGGAGGAAGGAGCGCCGAGCACCACGGCGATGAGCCGCCGGCCGTTGCGCGTCGCCGACGCGACGAGGTTGAAGCCGGAGGCGCAGATGAAACCGGTCTTCATGCCGTCGGCGCCGGGATAGCGGCCGATCAGGGTGTTGTAGTTCCAGCGCACCATCTTTCCCATGCGGATGCCGGGAAGATGCCAGTAGTAATCGTATTCCGGCAGTTCGCGGATGAGCGCACGCGCCAGAATGGCGAGGTCGCGCGCGGACGAAACCTGGTCGTCCGCCGGCAGACCGTTCGGATTGACGAAGCTCGATTGGATCATGCCGAGGCGGCGCGCGCTGGCGTTCATCTCATCGGCGAAGCTCTCGACCGAGCCGGCGACGCCTTCGGCGAGCACGACCGCCATGTCGTTTGCCGATTTCACCATCAACATCTTCAGCGCGTTGTCGACGGTGACCACGGTGCCGACGCCGAATCCCATCTTCACCGGCGACTGCGCTGCTGCGTTCGCAGAAACGACGAGCGGGGTGTCGAGTTCGAGCCGCCCCTCCTTGACCGCGCGCAGCGTCACATAAGCGGTCATGAGCTTGGTGACAGAGGCGGGATACCACGGATAGCCCGCGTTCTGGGCATAGAGAACTTTGCCGCTCTCCGAGTCGATCACGAGCAGCGCTTCGGCGCCTGCCGGACGCATCGTGAGCCCGGTTGCAGCGCAGCCGACGCCCACCCACATCAGCGTTCGCGCAACGAAAGATCGGGTCGAAGACATCACGGCTCGGGTTCGGTGCTTGGCGGCCCTCGGGAAACGCTCCACAGGGAAAACGTCTACGCCCACGATGGATGAAAGGCAAAAGCCAACGCCCGACGATGCTGCGCTGATGCCCCTGACGGCCGTTCATGATAAGAGAAAACGTCTAAAGTTCGGCAGGTTAGGCCGTTGCGCGAAAGTTGTCCGCTCCAATGTCCGTAAATGACATATAGGCTTGAAACAGACAGGAGGCTGCCGTGACGGCTTGCATCGTCGGCTGGGCGCACACACCCTTTGGGCGGCTCGAGGGTGAAACCGTCGAGAGCCTGATCGTTCGAGTTGCAAGCGAGGCCCTCGCCGATGCCGGGGTCGGCGCCCGCGACGTCGATGAGATCGTGCTCGGGCATTTCAATGCCGGCTTTTCGGCCCAGGACTTTACCGCCGCATTGGTGCTTCAGGCGTCGCCGGACCTGCGCTTCAAACGCGCCAGCCGGGTGGAGAACGCCTGTGCCACCGGCTCGGCCGCCGTGCATCAGGGTCTCACGGCGATCGCTGCCGGGGCCGCTCGCATCGTGCTCGCGGTCGGCGTCGAGCAGATGACGACGACGCCTGCTGCCGAGATCGGGCGCAACCTGCTCAAGGCATCGTATGTGCGCGAGGAAGCCGATATCGACGGCGGCTTCGCCGGCATTTTCGGCCAGATCGCCGCGCGCTACTTCCAGCGTTGGGGCGATCAATCCGACGCGCTCGCGCGCATCGCCGCCAAGAACCACAAGAACGGCGTCGGCAATCCCTATGCTCAGATTCGCAAAGACCTTGGCTACGAGTTCTGCCGCACCGAGAGCGAGAAGAACCCGCGCGTGGCCGGCCCGCTCAAGCGCACGGACTGCTCGCTGGTATCCGACGGCGCCGCCGCCGTCGTCTTGGCGGATGTCGCAACCGCGCTGAAGCTCGGCAAGGCGATCGCCTTCCGCGCCGCCGAGCACGTGCAGGATTATCTGCCGATGTCCAAGCGCGACGTGCTCAAGCTCGAAGGCTGCACGCAGGCCTGGACGCGCGCTTTGGCGGGCGCAGGCGTCACCCTCGGTAATCTTTCCTTCGTCGAGACCCACGACTGTTTCACCATCGCCGAACTGATGGAATACGAAGCGATGGGCCTGGTGCCGGAAGGACAGGGCGCGCGCGCCGTCGCCGAGGGCCTCACCGAGAAGAACGGGCGGTTGCCGGTCAATCCTTCGGGCGGACTCAAGGCCAAGGGTCATCCGATCGGCGCGACCGGAGTATCGATGCACGCGCTCGCCGCCATGCAGCTGACCGGTGCTGCCGGCGATATGCAGGTGAAGAACGCGAGCCTCGGCGGCATCTACAATATGGGCGGCACGGGAGTCGCCAACTACGTGAGCATTCTCGAACGGATCAAGTAGTCTTCCGTTCCGCGACTCGCGCCAGCGGGATTGCCGCGAGCACGATCAGCACCGGCTCCATGGGCAGACGATATTTGGGCGCAGCGATAGGGCCGTTCAGCAACAGGAAATAAGCGAGTACGCCGCCTGCGAAGACCGCCGCCCACGGCGTCGTCCGCGCGAGCATGACAAAGCCGATCCCTTCGAGCGCGAGGAAAGGCAGCATCGCAATGAGCCCGAGGATCAGCAAGAACTGGTAACGTCCGGGATCATCGAACAGGTAATTCCGCGCCTTCTGCCACAGGCTGCCCCCGGGCGTGTTGTAGAAGCTGGGCTTGGGCAGGGCGCGCACGCGCGGGTCGGAAAGCAGGGCGGGTGCTGCGAGGTTCACCACCATGCCTTCGAGCCAAGCCTTGGCGATAGCAATCGTGGGCAAGCGCGCCATCTCATCGCGCGCCAGACGCGAGGCTATGGCCGAGCGGCGAAACGGGTTCGATTCTGCGCTGGATGCCTGCCGATAGCGCGTTTCCATGCGCTCGAATGTCGTTTGATAGGGAATGCCGGCGGCACGCTCGGTCACCAACGGGACGATCCAGAACGCCAAATAGTCTCCGGTCTGCGACGTAATGCCGTAGCTGCCGTATTGAATGGCATTGCGCAGCAATACCGGAGAGATGGGTGCCGCGGCGGCGATG
>DASQXF010000032.1:0-8264 GCA_035639895.1 Xanthobacteraceae bacterium | reverse complement strand
CGACGCACAGGCGGTCGAAACCGAAATCGGCGAGCCCTTGGTGCCGAACCGCTCGGCGAGATGTCCCGCTACCGAGGCGAACAGACAACGTTCGTGAACGGCACGAAAGCGGCCTGACGCGCTCGCGCGCAGAAGATCGTCATATCCGACCGCGTCATTGGCGCCCGAGCCCGCCGCAAACGCGTCGCGATGCGGCCATTCCATCTCCACCGGCGCGACGGCGAGGAACAGCGGGCCGGGAAAATCGCCTTTGCTGCCAACGCGAGCCTCGCCGATTGCCTCCTCGGCAACCATGCCCGCCATGCGCTCGCCGAGTTCGGTCGAGCAGAACGGCTCGACCGGCACGAAGTCCACGGTGCCAGCGATCGTGGTCCTGAGGCCCTCATTGGCGAAACGGGTGATGCGGCGGATGCCCGATTGCCCGGCCGTGAGCTTGGCCCAGTTGTCGACCTTGCCCGCGCCCAGCGAGGTGATCACGCCCATGCCCGTGACCACCACGACCGGCCGTCCGTTGTTGCCGCGCGATTCCATCCGCGTCTCCTTCACCTCACCGCCTCGACCAGCGCCATGCCCTCGCCGCGCCAGTGGCCGACGGCGGTCACTGCAACCCGGTCGAGCGGACCTTCATACTCCCGTTCCACGCCCGAGGAGTCCGCCGGCGGGAACAACTTTTCGCGACCCAGCGCGAGCGTGGCAAGCGCGATGTTCATGGAAAATTGCGGCTCGAAACCGTGCCCGAGCAGGCTGCCCGTCGCGCGCACCGGTAGCTGCGGCAAAGTCTTGAGCCAGGCGACCTCCTCGTTGGTCGCGGGCTGCGCGCCGGTGGCACCCGAGACCACGCCGGCGTTCCCCGACGGCCGATCCAGGCTTTGCCACATCCGCGAAAGCGCGGCGGTGACTGCGCCGGCCGGTCGCGTGGAGCGCTCCGACAGGACCCGTGAGAGTCGCGCCAGCGGCTTGGCATTGCGCGCCTCGGCATGGCCGCGCGCCTCCAGAACGAGGAATGCGCCGAGCGAGCCGAGCACCATGCCCGCTTGCCGCTCCCAGACCGTCTTGAACGTTCCGCGCAACAGGTGTCCGCCGGCGTCGTAGAGCAGCAACAAGTCCTCGCGCTCACCATTGTGTGAGCCGCCCACCAGCGCCAGCTCGCTTTGTCCGGCGGTAATGCGCGCGAGCGCAATGCGCACGGCATCGACCCCTGCCGCCTCCTCTCCCATGAACGTGCGCGAGGAGCCGGTGACTCCATGGACGATCGAGATGTTGCCGGCGAGCAGATTGGACAGCTGCGCCAGGAACAGTGTCGGCCGCAGATCGCTCATCAGTCGTTCGTTGAGGAAGGTTTCGGGATTGGGGGCTTTCGACTTGTTGGTGAGGATCGTCGCGTCGACCGCGACGTCGCGCTCGCCGCCGCCGGCCGCGACGATCATGTCCATGCGCGCAAGCAGATCGGAGTTGCCCTTCACGCCGGCATCGGCAAGGGCAAGCCCCGCCGCATAGGTGCCGATCCGCTGCCATGGTTCCATCTGGCGCTGGTCCCCCTTCTTCGGGATCTGCTTGTCCAGGTCGAGCGGTGCAAGCGGATGCACCAGGTAGGGAGCGAAGCGCTCGGCGTCGACTTTGATTCGCCGTTCGGCAAATCCCTGCCAGTGCGCCTCGGCACCTTCGCCGAGGCAGGAGACGATGCCGATGCCGGTGATCCAAGCCTCGCGCGGCGTATCAGCCATGAGCGAGGGCCCCCATGGGGAATTCGAGGATCGCGGCCATCTTCTCCATATTGGCGCGGAACTGCGCGTTGGGAAATTCAACCACCCGGAACGTGATCTCGGCGTTGCAGGCGAGCTTGCCGTCGCACCGGATGTCGGCCTTGGTGACGGCGTAGCCCGAGCCTTCGTGCAGCAATTTGGCCGAGAGGGAGAGGTTTTGGCCCGGATGCACGAACGAGCGCAGCTTTGCCTCCTTCAGCGCGGCGAAAAAGGGCATGCGCGAGAATTTGGTCACGGCGATCACCAGCCAGCCCGAGGTCTGTGCCATGGCCTCGATGAGCAGCACGCCCGGCATCAACGGATAACCGGGGAAGTGTCCTTCGAAAATGGTGGATGCGCTCGGAACGCGCGCCTCGGTACGGATGGTCTGCTGGGTAAGATCGAGATCGACGATGCGGTCGATAAGCTGGAAATACTCGATGCGCATGCGAGCGCGTCAGGCGCCCTTGGCAGCGACAAGTTCGTCGATGCGGGTGCACAAGTTGTTCAACTGAAAATATTGCTCGGTCGTTGCTTTCCCGTCGTTGACCTCCTGCGTCCACTGCTCCAGCGGCATTTTGATTCCGAACGCCTTGTCGATGGCAAATGCGATGTCGAGAAAGTCGAGGCTGTCGATGCCGAGATCGTTGATGGCGTGGCTTTCCGGCTTGATCGTCTCGCGCGGAATGTCGCAGGTCTCGGAGATGATATTGGCCACCGTTTCAAAAGTCGAAGGCATCGTAAATCCCTGATCGGTCACGCGGTTCGAGCCGCCGCCGACGTGTTTGCGATTACGGGTCGGATCGCCCCGGAGCGGCCCATCTCCCCCGCGAGAGGTCGGCTGCCCGTATAGCGAAGAGGCCGCACAAGTTCAATGGCGCGAAAGTTTCGGACTTTGAAGGCTTTAGCCTGCCGATTTCCGGCTGATTGCAGTGCGCAGGCATGACATGATGTCTGTCTCGAAACAGATGCGGACGGCGCACCGGACGGTCCACCGTCGGCTGCGACGGCTAATTTGAGGCGCCGCTTGCGCCGCCTCTAGATGATCCTCGACCGCGCCCAGGCTGTCACGATTTCCGCAACCATCACCACGCCGAAGATCACGAATAGCACTAGGCCAACTTCGTCCCAATAAAGATTGGACAGCGCGGTATCGAGCGCCATCCCGAGACCGCCGCCGCCGACGAGGCCGAGCACCGCCGATTCTCGCACGTTGATGTCCCAGCGGAAAACAGAGATCGAGAGGAAAGCGGGTTTGACCTGCGGCCAGTAACCCTTGAGCAGGATAGCGAGGGGCGGGGCGCCGGCCGCGACCAGGGCCTCGATCGGACCGGGCTTGGCCTCTTCGATGGCCTCCGAGAGGAACTTGCCAGTGAAGCCGATCGAATGCATGGCGATTGCCATCGTTCCGGCGAGTGCGCCGGGACCGAACACGGCGACAAAGAACAGCGCCCAGATCATTGCATGCACCGAGCGCGTCGCTACCAAAATGAAGCGCCCGATGCTGTTGAGAACGACCGAACGGGTGACATTGCGCGCAACCATGAGCGCGACGAGGCTTGCCATTGCCACTGCGAGAATCGTGCCCAGCGTTGCCGTATGCAGCGTCTCGACCAGAGCACCGTGCACCACCCTCGGGTACCACGCCCAGTCGATCGGCCACATGCGCGCGAAGAGGTCGACCGTCTGTTGCGGGGCGTCGTACAAAAACTCGGGAATGATCTCTATGCTTCGCAGCGACCACACAATGGCGATCAGCGCGCTGAGGTAGAAAACAGAGCGCATGGCGCGTTGGGCGAACGTGAAGCGCCGCCAATGGCGCACAGGAACTTGCGCGGGTGCGGCGATCATTGGAACAACCGCCGCATCCAGCCTGATACCAGCTCACCAGCCATAACCACGGCAATAATGGCCAGCACGATGCTCAGGACGAAATCGTAATCGAAGCGCTGGAATGCCGTGAACAGCGTGGCGCCGATGCCGCCGCCACCGACGAGGCCGACCAACGCCGAATTGCGCAAGTTCGAATCGAGCAGGTAGGCGGAAAAGCCGATGAAGCGCGGCATGACCTGGGGCAGCACGCCCATGATGACCAGCGACAGAAATGGCGCGCCGGTTGCTCGCACGGCCTCGACTTGCCGCATCGACATCTCCTCCACGGCCTCCGCTACGAGCTTCGCCAGGAAGCCGAGCGAAGCAACAATGAGCGCCAGCACGCCGGCGAGGGCGCCGAAGCCGACTGCCTTCACGAACAGGATCGCGATGATCACGGGATGAAACGTGCGGAAAAGGACGATGATCGCGCGTGCAGCCCATGCCAACGGCAAGGGCGAAAGGTTGCGTGCGGCGCTCAGCCCCAGTGGAAGCGACAGCAGCACGCCGACGGTCGTTGCGATGATCGCGATCTGCAGGCTCTCGATCATGCCGCCATAAAGGAGCTCTAGTTTGTCGTGGGCGAAGTTCGGCGGAAGCATTCGCCGAACGAAGCGCGCACCATGGCCAAAGCCGGCCACGAGGCGCTCTCGGCTGATGTCGAGAATCGAGCACGCATAGACGACGTAGAGCGCGAGCGCGATGTAGGCGATCCGCGTCGGCCAATTCGGCGGGAAAGCGACGCGTCGGGCACCGTCGGGAGGGGAAGAGACGTCGGTCATGCTGGTGTGCAGCTCTGTCTGCGTATCGTCACTCGAGCCAGCCCTCGCCCCCGTAAATCTGCAACAAGCGAGCGTCTTCCAGCGCCTGCGGCGGGCCGTCGAACACGATCTCCCCCTTCGACATGCCGACGATGCGATCGGCAAAGCGCCGGGCCAGATCGACGTTGTGGATATTGACGATCACCGGAATATCTCGCTCGCCGGCGCGGCGGGCGATCAGTTCCATGATCTCGACGGAAGTTTTGGGATCGAGCGACGACGTCGGCTCGTCGGCCAGCAGGAGGTCGGGTTCCTGCATGAGCGCCCGCGCAATGCCGACGCGCTGGCGTTGTCCGCCGGAGAGTTGGTCCGCGCGCTGCGTGGCAAAATCGCCGAGGCCGACCGCATCGAGAAGATGAAAGGCGCGGTCCACGTCCTGCGCCGGGAACTTGCGCAGCCATGCGCGCCATACCGGCACGTAACCGAGCCTGCCGCACAGCACGTTCTCGATCACCGAAAGCCGCTCGACGAGATTGTATTCTTGAAACACCATGCCCATGCGGCGGCGCGCGATGCGCAATTCGCGGCCGTTGAGACGCGCCAAATCCTGTCCGCGGAAGAGGATTTCGCCCGCGGTTGGATCGACGAGCCGGTTGATGCAGCGGATCAGGGTCGACTTGCCGGTGCCGGACGGCCCGATGATCGCGGTCATTCCGCGACCTTCCACGATGAGTGAAACGTCTTTAAGCACCGGTTGGCCCGCGCGGTACTCCTTGCGCAGGTTACGGATGACGAGCGAGCGGCCGAGCTCGGCCGCCGCCGGCTTGGATGGTGTCGAAGCGTCCATCTGCCCGGCGCAGGCCGCGGCGGGTCACTGCTTCGGTGCCGGCGGCTGCTGCTTCTTGGCCAGCGCCTCGGCCTCGCGCTTTGCTTCGGCCTCGTATGCGGTCTTATTGTAAGGAGTGCCGGATCCTTCCGCGATCTCGCGCACCACGCGCCAGGTATTTTTGTAGGTGATCGGAACGAAGCGGTCGTCGCCATTGAATTCCTTCCGCATCGATGGCGGGAAGTCGAAAGCGAAGAAACAGCCGCGGATTTTCTTGGCGAGATCCGGATGAAGATCGTGCGCGTGGGCGAAGGACGACGTCGGAAAAACCGGGCTCGTGAAGATGATGCGGAACTCGTCGGCCTTGAGCGTTCCTCGCGCCACCATTCGCTCGAACACGTCGGAAGCGACGCCTGCCATGTCGTAATCGCCCGATGCCACTCCAAGCGCCGACTTGTCGTGTCCGCCGGACATCAGCGGCTTGTAGTCTTCGTTTGGCTTCAGGCCTTCAGGCGGATAAAGCACGAGCGGCGCCAGATGGCCCGAATTCGATGACGGCGATGTGTGTGCGACGCGCTTGCCCTTGAGATCGGAGAGTTTCTGGTAGGGACTGTCCTTTTTGACGATCGAAATGAGTTGGTAGCCGTGCGGCCCTTTCTCAGTGCCCTTCGAGGCGAACGGCACGGCGCCGGCGAGGTTGACCGCGAACCCGGTCGGGCCGGTCGAGAAGCCGGCCACATGGAGCCGGCCGGAGCGCATCGCTTCGATCTCGGCCGCGTTCGACTGTACGGGGTAATAAATCACCCGCTTGCCGGTGCACTGGGCGAGAAAGTCGGTGAACGGCTTGAATACGTTCTGATAGACGGCAGGATCCTCGACCGGCGTGTAGGCAAAAACGAGTGTTGAAGGATCTCTCAGCTTCTTCGGATCATTCGGCACATCGGCGACTAGATCGTTGTCGTCGTCACAGTAGAGCGTGTCGAGCTGGCCCCGGTTCTTGCATTCCTGGGCCAGTGCGGTTGTCGCGCTCGCCACCACCCAGATAACGGTCGCGCTCAAGCTCGTCCGCACAACACGGCGCCATACCTCTCTCATTTGTTCCTCCCCGCGCGAACTCGCGCGCGATTGCGGCCGTAACGATACGCGCCGCCCCACGGCCGGGCAACGGCACGAGGGAACTTTCAGATCGGTGCAGCATCAGATCGGTCCAAGATCGGAACCAAACTGGAGGTCGAGCGTTTGGGCCGCGGAGAATCGCGGGGGGCGCCATCGCTGCCAATTAACCGCCGCATTCAGACACGACAAGGCGGCCGCGCAAAGCGGCCGACAAAACGCCGTCGTGTCGCAACGAAAGGAGGTCGTGGTGAAAGGTAGAATGATGCTATGTGCTGTTTCGATCTTAAGCTTCGAGTTTTCTCCCATCCTCGTTACGCCATCCGCAGCAGGCCAGGCCGGTATCGCCTCGGTCTATTCCTACGAAAGCGGAAACAGAACTGCGAGCGGTCAAAAGCTAAATCATGAGGCGCTTACCGCCGCCCACCGCACGCTGCCGTTCGGCAGCAAGGTGAAGGTCACGAATAAGGGCAACGGACGTACGGTGGTCGTCACCATTAACGATCGCGGCCCGTTCGTGCGTGGTCGCGTGATCGACGTTTCGCCGGCCGCGGCACGGGAGCTGGGTTTCTCCGGACTCACGCAGGTCGCTCTCGACGGCGCTGAATAGCGCACTCACTTACGCTCGCGCACGTTGCCGTCGATCGGCGCGCAATCGCGCCGACCGGAGAGAACGCAATCCTGGTTCTTGCGTAGGTCGGCGATTTGGATCGCCAGCCACACGCCGGCGAGCGCCAGCGCGATCGTGAAAGCCAAGGCCGCTAGGTTGACCATCATGCGATGGCGGTAGGTGCCCTCTTGCTCCTCGCCGCCCTCGTATTTTGCCAATCCTTCGACCGAAGAGTGGGCGGGGTGCGATCGTGCCCCGCCGCTTGCGCCGGGGGTCCGAGATCGAAATCGCACGACGTTATCATCGCCCCCTTTGGAGCGCTGGGCTTTCACGTTTGAGTCTCTGCGTATCGGCATTCGCGGCCTCTATCGGCGCGCCGGATCAGGATTTCAAGCAAAACCTGGAAGCAATGGTTTGTGTGCATGTTGCGGCGCACGGTCGGGGGCCCGACTAACAAAAATTTCATGCGCGGCGCCGAATGTTGTCTTGTCGGCTGTAGTATCCTGGCCTAATTTACATGAAATTTATGGAAGCAGTGGCCAGCAATTATCCCCTGCTTTCCAGAGGGATGTACGGCTAAGTCGAATAAGAAAATACCGTCACAAGCGGTGGGGTCTGCGACCCCGATGATCCCGGCGCCGTGCGCCGGCAGGGAGAATGCGCCTAAGCGCGTGAATGAGTGACGCTCTCTCAGCTTTGCTGCATCTTTTCAGCCACGACTATTCCTGGCTGGCGCAATTTTTTTCACTCCTGTTGCTGCCGTTCGCGCACGAGGACTTTGCCATCCTGCTCGGCGCCTACGTCGTCGTGAACGAGATCATGCCTGCGGCGCTCGTGGCGCTGTGCATCTATGGCGGCATGGTGGCGAGCGACTTTGTCTTGTACGGAGTCGGCGCGGGCGCCAGGCACCTGCCATGGCTCAGGCGTGTTGCCGTCGATGATCGAGTCCGCAATTTTGCCGAGACGCTTAGGCGCAATCTGTTCGGAATCGTCGCGCTCTGCCGCGTGGTGCCTGGCGTGGTGTTTGTCGGCTTCGTCGCCTGCGGCTGGGCCCGAGTGTCGCTTCCGCGTTTCACCATGGCGAGCCTGACGGTCTCAGCGCTTTATCTGCCGCTGATGCTCTGCATAGCGGTAGTCTTCAGCGACACGCTGGAGACCCGTGCGGGTTGGTGGACATGGCCGCTCCTGCTTTGCATGTTGCTCGCGATCGGATACCTGCGTCGACGAGTGTTCAATTTACGGGAGCAGCCCAGCGCGGCCGAACGACCGGCGCGCGTCGCTTCCCGCAGCGCGCCCCGGCCGCCAGCGATCCATCGCATCCCGCTCGGTCTGTATCTTGC
>DASQXF010000031.1:0-4483 GCA_035639895.1 Xanthobacteraceae bacterium | reverse complement strand
GCCGGCCCGAGCGTAAACCTTGTGCCGGTCATCCACGACCTTCTTTCAAGCAAGACGTGGATGGCCGGGCATAAGCGCGTTCACGCGCGTCTTCGACGCGCTTCTGCCCGGCCATGACGATTCCGTTTTAGGCTAATGCTGCTTTAGCTCCTTGCCGGCATCGCGATCTGCCGCCCGACGGCTTCCGGCCGCGGCAAGTTGGCGTGCGAGGCCTTCATGCGGGCAAGCCCGCGCGCCACGTCGTCGGGGAAAGGCGCGGTCTTTCCCGCCGTCATGTCGACGTGCAGCGACATGTTCTCCGAGGTCGCGGAAACCCAGCCTTCGCTCGCATGGAAGAGCTGCTCGAAGTAGTGCATGCGCTTGGCGTCGTAGTCGAGCAGCTGAAACGTCACCCGCACCGGGTCGCCGGCGTGGAGCTCACGCAGATAGCGCACATGCACTTCGGCGGTGAAGCAGGAATGCTTGCGCGACTTGACGTAATCGAGGCCGCAGCCGATGAGCTCGAAGGCCTCGTCCACCGCGCGGTCGAACAGCACATTGTAATAGGCCATGTTGAGATGGCCGTTGTAGTCGATCCAGCCCAGCTCCACCCGCATCAGCGAGGACACGAATGGAGCAAAGAATACGGGTTCGAGATCGCAACGCTCGAGCATGGCCAGACCTTACGCTGTGCGGCGCCGCGCCGTCTACATTTGGGCCTACTTGCGAAATGCCGCTTGAGGGCCCATTCCGATGTCGTTCCCGGAGAGGCGGGAACCCATATTCCAGAGGCCGGTGATCTTGGGTCCCCGCTTTCGCGCGTACGACGGGCAGGAACAATCAGGTTTGAAAATGTCGGCGATGATGAACTGGGGCTGGCTGCCGCCGATCTTCGCGCAGGCGTCCGAGCGCGTATCCGGCAGCTTCGGCGAACTGGTCGGCGGCGCGACGGTCTGGCTTGCGGTGACCGGCCTGAGCCGATCCGGCAAGACCGTTTTCGTAACCAGCCTCATCCACAATCTGCTGAGCTGTGCGCACAATCCCAACCGCATGCCGCTGCTGGGCGTGGTCGGCGAGCGCCGTCTCATCGCGGCCACGCTCGAGGGCGACCAAGCGAACCGGCTGCCGCGATTTCCCTATCTCGACAACATCGAGAAAATGGCAATCCCGGACTGGCCGGCGCGCACCGAAGACATCAGCGAGATCGGCATCGACATCCGCTTTGCCCCGGCTGGCACTCTGGGCAAGCTTGTGAGTGAGGTCACCGGAAGGCCTGCCACCCTCACGATCCGGATCGTCGATTACCCCGGCGAGTGGCTGCTCGATCTTCCGCTGGCCGCGCACAGCTACGCCGAGTGGTCGCGCATGACGCTGCGGCTGTTGCGCAAGGACCTCCGCGCCGACATCGCGCGGGAGTTTCTCGGTGTGCTCGCCCAGCACCGGCCCGACGACGCTGCGAGCGAGGAGGTCGCAAAAGCATTGCATGATCGCTATTGCGCTTATCTCCTCGCCGCGCGGGATCGGCACGGCCTGAGCTTTCTCCAACCCGGCCGGTTCTTGTGTCCGGGCGCGCTCGGCCCAGTGTCGTATCTGTGGTTTGCACCCCTCGACATTGCCGAAGGCGCCGACGTGTTCGCGCCGCACACGCTCGGCGCGCTGATGGCCGAGCGCTTCGAGGCGTATAAACGGGAGGTGGTCGAGCGCTTTTACCAGGATCACTTCCGGCACTACTCGCGCCAGATCGTACTCGTCGACGTCCTGCGCGCGCTGTTGGCCGGCCGCGACGCCTTCGACGATACGCGGCTCGCGCTCGACGCCATTCTGGAAAGCTTCCGTTACGGGCACGGCGGCATCCTCTCGAGGCTGCTGCTCGGACCGCACATCGACAAGGTGCTGTTCGCCGCCACCAAGGCGGATCACGTTCCGGACATCCAACGCGATCACCTTGCGGCGCTGTTGCGCAACATGGCGGCGTTTCCGGCGCTCGAGGTCAGAAGCAGCAGCGCACAATTGGAGGTCACCGCGCTCGCCTCAGTCATTTCCACAGCGGAAGAGAGCCAGGAGATCGACGGCCAGCGCGTACAGGTGGTGGTCGGGCGGCCGCTCGGCAGCAACAAGCAGTCGAAATTCTTCGTCGGCAACGTTCCCATCCGGCCGCCGCGCCCCGATGCTTGGGGCTCGCCTTTCCTCAACGTACCGGTGTTCGAGCCGCCCGCCATCGACCCGTCGCCGGTCGAGGGCATCGCACACATCAACCTCGATCTGGCGCTCGAGTTTCTCGTGGGAGACAAGCTGCGATGAGCGATCAATCTGCTCGCGAAGCCCCGTTGAACCCTCGCGTGATCGAAGTGGACGCGCCGGACGTCGCGCCGCGCGGGCCAATGGCACCGCAAATCATCCCCACTGAGCGCACCGAGCGCGTGACGCCGAGCGAGCCGGCGCCTCTTGTCGTCCTTGACGCCCGTGATCAGCCGCGCCGGCGCGACCGCGTGATCAGCTTCGGACTGGCGGGGGTGGCCGTGCTGCTCGTCGGCTGGCTCGTCGTGGATGCGGTGGGCTGGATCATCGCCGCATTCGAGCGCAGCACGGCCTTGGGCATGCTCGCAGCGACGGCCGTGACGGCGGGGGTCGCCGGCGGCGGCGCGGTGGTCGTGCGCGAGCTGGCAAGCCTGTTGCGGCTCAAGAATGTCGAGGCAATTCACCGTCGGCTCGCGCACGGGCCGGTGCCGCCGATCGAAGGCCGAAAAGCTATCGCCGACGTGCTCGCCGTGGTTCCGCGCGAGCGCGAGACCGACGCGGCAATCGAATCGTTCCAGCGGCAGGTCAAGCTTCACCACGCGACGGCGCAGCAGATCGAGATTCTCTCGCGCACCGTCATGCAGCCGCTCGACCGCCGCGCCGAGGCACATGTGCGCACCGCCGTGCTGCGCGCCTTCGGCATCACAGCGATCAGTCCGACCGGACTGACCGACGCGATCTTTTTTCTTGCCTGCGGCATACGCATGGTGCGCTCCATCGCCGCCGCGTATGGGCACCGGCCGACCGCCGCCACCACCATCCACCTCCTGCGGCGACTCGTGATCGAGGCCGGGAAATTAGGAGCCGTCGACATCGCGAGCTCTTCGCTCGTACAACATCTCGGCGGCGCCTTGACCGAGCGGTTGGCGACCAGCGCGGCCGACGCCCTCTACGCCGCTTATCGCATGGCGCGTCTCGGCATCATCGTGATGGACCTGTGCCGTCCGATCCCGTTCCGGGACAACGAAGTTCCCAGCGTCACGTCGCTGGTGGGCAACGTGCTGCGGCGCCGTTCGCAATCTCAGCCGGACTGAGGGCCCGCCGGCATGCCGCGCATGCACCCCCTTAACTGTTGCGGCGAAAACACGGTCAAGCTCACGGTTGCTTGAGCGGGGAGTTACTGAAACTTTTTTTCTGCAACCGAGTTGCTAAGGCGGGACGTGAATAAAAGGGGACCACCCATGACAATCGCCCTCATGCATGGGAAATCCGTCGCGGCTGCGGCTGCGCGGGAGACGGCACGCGATAGTCCCTCGGTAGATACTCCATCGGATCACATGTTGATCCGGCGGATTGCCGCCGGCGATCAGCTCGCCATGCGAACGTTGTTCGCACGGCATCGCATACCATTGTACCGGTGGCTGGTGCGGATCGTCCGCGATGAGACACTCGCGGAGGATCTTTTAAGCGACGTGTTCCTCGATGTGTGGCGTCAGGCCGAGTCGTTCAGGGGCGACGCGTCGGTTTCGACTTGGCTGCTCGCCATCGCCCGCTACAAGGCGTTGTCGGCCCGGCGCATTCGCGCACATGCGGAATTGGACGCGCGGATTGCATCCAGTATCGCCGATCCTGCGGACAATCCGGAGGCTGCGCTGCAGCAGAGGAACCGCAGCGAAGTGCTGCAGGACTCGTTGGCGCGGCTGTCGCCGGAGCATGGCGAGGTCATCGATCTCGTCTATTACCACGGCAAGTCCGTCAAGGAGGTCGCCGATATTGTTGGCATCGGCGAATCCACGGTGAAGACGCGCATGTTCTATGCGCGCAAGAAACTCGCCGATCTGGTCGCGACGGCGTAGCGAGGCCTTCTCCCCTTGTGGGGCAAGGAAACTGCGCCGGGACCGGTCGTTAGTCTGGCCCTCGAGTGAGCGCCGATGCGCGTGCGCGGGGACGCGGACATCGCACGCATTGGCGGCAAGTGCTTTGCCGGCGCGGTTGCGCTAACATGCCGGCAGCACGCGAGTTGGCAATGGCTCTGGCGCAACGACAGCCCGATCGGATCAGAGGCCGCGATCCCGCCGCGGTCAAGGCGGTGCTCGCCGCGCTGGCGGCCAAATTCGGCAATCGGCTGGTCACGTCGCAGGCGGTGCGCGAGCAGCACGCGAACACCACGACCTGGATCGCCAACGAGCCGCCCGATGCGGTGATTTTCCCGCAGGCGACCGAGGAGGTGCAGGACATCGTGCGGCTCTGCGCCGAGCGGCGCGTT
>DASQXF010000030.1:0-5000 GCA_035639895.1 Xanthobacteraceae bacterium | reverse complement strand
TACAGCACCGCCGCCGCGGTCGCCATCATCCTGATGGCAGTCACCGGGGCCCTGGTGCTGTTGCAGCAGCGCGTGCTCGCCGGCCGCAGCTTCACGACCGTTTCCGGCAAGGCGTTCCGGCCGCGCGTCATCGATCTCGGACCGTGGCGTTGGCTCACGCTCGCCTTGGCGCTCATCTATCTCTTCACCGTCGTCGTACTGCCCACGCTGGCGCTGATCGTGGCCGCCTTCCGCCGCTTCCTGTTCATTCCCAACGCCGCCAGTCTGTTCGACATGCGGCATTACTCGCTGGTGCATTTCGACGCGGTTTTCGATAACCCGCTCACCATGCGCTCGATCTGGAATACCATGGAGGTGGGCCTGACGACCGCAATCCTCGGCGGCGTCATCGCCTTCGCCATCGGTTACACGGTTCACCGCAGCAGCGCGCCTGCTCGGCGCGCGATCGATCTTATCGCCACGCTGCCGGTGGCGATCCCGGGACTGGTGATCGGCGTCGCCTATCTGTGGGCCTGGATCGGATTGCCCGGCGGGCTTTACGGCACGATCTGGATTCTCACGCTCGCCTTCGTCGCGCGCTTCATGCCCGACACCATGAAATCGCTATCCACCTCGTTCCTGCAGATTCATCGCGAGCTCGAGGAAGCAGCCTGGATCTGCGGCAAAGGTCGCATCGGCACCATCCGTACGATCGTGCTGCCGCTGGCGCGGCCCGGCACGGTCGCGGCAATGACGCTGCTGTTCATCCTGGCGATCCGCGAGCTCGGCTCTTCGCTGTTTCTCTACACCAGCGACACCATGGTCATGGCGGTGCTTCTGCTCGATTATTATGAGGGCGGCAACACCGGCAAAGCGGCCGCCTTCAGCCTGGTGCAGACGCTGCTGCTAGCGATGGTGATCGGCGTCGCCGGCTGGTTGTCTCGCGGCATCAGCAGCACGGAGGCCAGCGTTGGCCGCGCGGGGTGACGATGATGACAACAGGAGGAACGCTGCCATGAAATCGATGTTGACCGCGCTCGCCGTTGCGAGCGTGATCGCGATGCCGGCGAGCGCACAAGATTTCGGCTCGCCCGAGCTGATTGCCGCCGCGAAGAAGGAAGGCAGGCTCGTCTACTACACCGCAAACTTCGCCGAGGTCGAGCAGGAGGTGATCAAGGCGTTCAACAAACGCTTCCCCGAAATCAAGGTGGAGATGGTGCGGGCCCCGGGAGGGCAGCTCATCACCCGCGTGAAGACGGAAGCGGCCGCCGGCAAGCTTGCGGCCGACGTCGTCGATCATTCCGACCGCGCGCTCATGAGCGAGTTGGTTGGCCTGTTTCAGGACTACGCGCCCCCGAACGGCAAGGACTACCTGCCCGACGCGTTGATTTCACCCAAGCTGTGGCCCCGGGTCACGCTGGTTTGGTCGATCGCGTATAACTCGGCGCTGGTGAAGAACCCGCCCAAGACCTGGATGGATCTCATCAAGCCGGAATACGGCAATAGGCAGATCGGCCAGGTTATCGCCCCATCCGGAGGAACGACCTGGACGCGCGTCATGTTCGAGCGCCAAGTCTTGGGCGAGGATTACTGGAAGAAGCAGGCGGCGACCAATCCTGTCCTCTATCCCTCCGGCGCGCCGATGTCGGATGCGCTCGTGCGCGGGGAGATCGCGATGGGACCGCTGCTCTACAATATCGTGTATCCGAAGAAGAGGGACGGCGCTCCGCTCGGGATTTTCTTTGCGCCCGAAGGGGCGCCGGTCAATCCGTATGCCAGCGGCGTGCCGTCGACGGCGAAGAACCCGAATGCCGCAAAGCTGTTCCTCAATTGGTGCCTGTCGGAGGAAGGTCAGACCTTCATGATCAAGGAAACCGGGAATCTGACCTCGCTGCGGCGTGCGCCAATCTATCCGGAGGGCTTCGATCCGAAGGTGGTCAAGGTCTGGCTGCCGAACTTCGATCAGTACGTGAAGTTGCACGCATCCTGGGTCGAGGAGTGGAACAAGATCTACGGTTACCGGCAGTAGCTTAAGCTGAGTGCGGCAGGCCTAGAAGCGCATGTCGGCTTCCCTCGACGTCCGCGATCTGCGCAAGCAATTCGCCACCGGCCGGCCCGCGGTCGATGGCGTGAGCTTTCACGTGCCGGCCGGCGAGATCGTGGTCCTGCTCGGTCCCTCCGGCTGCGGCAAGACCACGACCTTGCGATGCATCGCGGGGCTCGAGCATGCCTCTGCCGGTCGCATCAGCATCGGCGGGCGCGTGGTTTCGGCGCCTGCCGAGGGCGCCCAAGTGCCGCCGCGCTTGCGCAACATCGGCATGGTGTTCCAGTCCTACGCAGTCTGGCCGCACATGACCGTCAAGCAGAACGTCGCCTATCCGCTGCGGCATCGTGGCGTGCCGCGTGCTGAGGTCGACCGCAAGACCGCCGAGGTGTTGGAATTGGTCGGGCTGGCGCAATTCGCCGAGCGCTCGGTGGTGTCGCTCTCCGGCGGGCAGATGCAACGCGTGGCGCTTGCGCGCAGCCTCGTTTATCAGCCCCAGCTCCTTCTGCTCGACGAGCCGCTGAGTAATCTCGACGCACAGCTGCGTTTGCGGCTGCGCGACGACTTGCGCCGCATCATCAAGCAGACGGGGGTCACCGCGGTCTATGTGACCCACGATCAGGCGGAAGCCGTGGTGCTCGGGGACCGCATCGGCGTCATGCGCGATGGCAAGCTGTTGCAGATGGCGTCGGCGGACGAGATCTACAATCGCCCGGCCGACCTGTTCGTCGCAAGGTTCACCGGCGTATCGAACCTGCTCGCTGGTCGCGTGGTCGCGAGCAACGGCGAATTCGGCACTGTCGATGCCGGTGGCCAGCGCCTGACCGCGCTGATGCCCGCAACCGTCCAGGCGGGCGAGTCGGTCAAAATCGCAGTGCGGCCGGAGAACGTGCGGCTCGGCAATGATGGCACCACCCACTCGGAGAATCGCTTCACCGCTCGCGTCGCGGCGCGCCGCTACCAGGGTACACAAACCATCTACGAGCTCGCCCTCCTCGGCGGGCGGCTTGAGGCGCTCGAGCTCGGTACGCATGCCCGGCACGCGATCGGCAGCGATGTCGACGTGGTCCTACCGCCTGCGCTGTGCTGGGCTTATCCGGCGCGCGAGGATGCGGCATTGGAGTAGGCAGTCCTTGGGCCGCTTGCGGTTCGCATTCTGAATGGAGGCCGTCGTGCTGGCCCGCTTGGCGTCCATGCCCGATCGCATCGCCATGTACAACGTGAACGCGCTGAAGATCGGCGTTTTCGGCGCCAACTGCTCATCGGGCCGCTCCGCCACCAAGGTGCCCGAGCGATGGTCTGCAAGCTGGACCGACTGCCAGCGCCTCGCCCGCATGGCAGACGAGGCCGGCATCGACTTCATGCTGCCGATCGGCCGCTGGAAAGGCTACGGCGGCGACACCGATTTTCACGGCAGCACGCTCGAGACCGTCACTTGGGCGGTGGGCCTCCTCGCGGTAACCGAGCGCATTACCGTGTTCGGTACCGTGCACGCGCCTTTGTTCCATCCGCTGATCGCGGCCAAGGAATTCGTGACCGCCGACCACGTCGGCGAGGGGCGCTTTGGCGTCAATCTCGTGGTGGGCTGGAACGAGGGCGAGTTCGAAATGTTCGGGGTGACCCAGCGCGAGCACGATGCGCGCTACGCTTTCGCGCAGGAATGGCTCGATATCGTCAAGCGCGCCTGGTCCGAACGCGGTGATTTCGATTTTCACGGAGAGTTCCTGCAGCTCAAAGGCGTGCGCGCCTATCCCAAGCCCTACGGCGACACGCGGCCGATTCTCATGAACGCCGGCTCCTCGCAAGTCGGCCAGGCCTTTGCGCTGCGTAACTGCGATGCGTTCTTCGTCGCCACCTCGGGTTCGCGCACCTCGCTCGAGGGCAATGCGAAGAAAGTCGCGGAGATCAAGAGCCAGGCACACAGCTTTGGCCGCGACATCGAGGTCTACACCGTCGGCCAAGTGATCTGTCGCGCGAGCCAGAAGGAAGCGGAAGATTACTACCGCCATGCGATCATCGAGAACGCCGATTGGGGAGCCATCGACGGCATGCTCGCGAACAGGAACATCACGCCGCAGACCATTGGACCCGAGGAATACGCAGCCAAGCGTCGATACTTTGCGGCGAATGCGATCGGCGGCTATCCGTTCGTCGGAACGCCGGACCATGTGGCGGAGGAACTCGCAAGCATCAGCAAAGCCGGCATGCGCGGGATCGGTCTTTCCTTCGTCAATTATCTCGATGAGTTGCCGTACTTCTGCGAGGAGGTGCTTCCGCGCCTCGTGCGGCTTGGCGTTCGGGCGGCGAATTGACCCGCTTGAGCGAAATTCGCCGGCGCCGCTGTGCTTGGCCGCTTCGTTATGCCCGGCAACGCGGTCAAGCTTGCGCAGACTGCGTAAACTTGTCTGCGCTGCCGGGCATCCACGTCTTGTTGGCCCTCACGCTCTGAAGACGTGGATGGCCGGAACAAGTCCGGCCATGACGACGTGGATGCGTTATAATCAATTAGCGATGAGAGGCCGATGCCTGATCATCAGAAAACCATGATAACGGCGAAAAATCGCAGCGAAAAACCGAGGAAGATGTCCATGTCAGCGGCAGAGCGTCCTAATGCGCGTAGATATGCCGTGCGGCCCGTAACGACAGTGACTATTTGTGTGGCCGCGCTGTTGCTCCTCGCCGTTCCTCTTTTCACGCTCGAAGCCGACGCCCGCGGAGGCGGTGGCGGCGGGGGCAGAGGCAGAGGCGGCGGCTTTGGCGGCGGTCATGGCTTCGGCGGCGGTCGTGGCTTTGGCGGGCACGGCGGCTTTGCGGCACGCGGCGGGGGAATGGGCTTTGTCGGGCGCAGCTTCGGCGGCCATCGCTCGTTCGGCGTGGCACGCGTCGGCGGCGCCCGGTTGGGAGCTCGTCCCTTCGGCGTGGCTCACGTCGGCGGTTCGAGAATCGCCGCCCGCTCGTTTTCAGGACGCAGCTTTAC
>DASQXF010000029.1:0-6055 GCA_035639895.1 Xanthobacteraceae bacterium | reverse complement strand
GTGCCAAAAGGATCCGATCAGCCGCCGCTTGCCGTTCATCGCCAGATACCGCGCTGCCCATACGGTGGGGAGGCCGACGTCGCAGGTGAACACCGCGTCATCGGCGGCATGATCGCTGATCGCCTTGGCCACTTGCTGGGGATGGATCGGCGGCTTGCCGGGGCGCCCGACCGCGAGTTCGTCGAGGCCTTTGCGCGCCTTGCGATAGTGCTCGCGCGCCTGCTCGAGGTGTCGCCCGTCGCCCTTCTCCTTGAGCCGCGGCAGCAGCGCCTCGATTGTTTCCCGCACGTCGCCCACCACGCCCACCTCGACCGGAGCACGCCGCCCGATGACCTCACCGCGTTGATCGACTTGCGCGATCCGCACGCCGCCGCTGCGCGGATAGAATTGCCGATAGGGAAAATCCGTTCCGAGCATGAGCAGCACGTCGCAGTCGAGCATGGCGTAGTAACCCGACGAAAACCCGATCAGCCCGGTCATGCCGACGTCATAAGGGTTGTCCCACTCGACGTGCTCCTTGCCCTTGAGGGCGTGGACGATCGGAGCCTTCAGGCGCTGCGCGATCGCGAGCAGTTCTGCGTGGGCGCCCTGGCACCCCGAGCCGCATAGCATCGTCACGCGGCCGCCGCCGTTGAGCAGCGCGGCCAACCGATCGAGATCGGCCTGTGCCGGCGCCATCTTGGGGTGCGCCGGCAGCAGGCCAGAGGGTTTCGGGACCGGTGCGTCCGCGGCCGGTAGAAGCGCGACGTCGCCGGGGATGACGACCACCGCGACTCCGCGCTTCGCCACCGCCGCATGAATCGCCATCTCCAGGGCGCGCGGCATCTGGTTGGCGCCGGCGATCAACTCGCAAAAATGGCTGCACTCCCTGAACAGCTGCTCCGGATGCGTCTCCTGGAAATAGCCGGAGGCGATTTCCGCCGACGGAATGTGGGCCGCGATCGCCAGCACCGGCACGCGCGAGCGGTGGCAGTCGAACAGACCATTGATGAGATGCAGATTGCCCGGTCCGCAGCTGCCGGCGCAGACCGCGAGCTCGCCCGTGAGGTGCGCCTCGGCACCGGCGGCGAACGCCGCCACCTCCTCGTGCCGGACATGGATCCATTCGATCTTGCCCTGGCTGCGCAGCGCGTCGGTCAGCCCGTTGAGACTGTCGCCGACGATGCCGTAAATCCGCTTGACGCCCGCCGCGACGAGAATGTCGGCAAATTGATCCGCTACTCTTTGCGCCATCGGTCGTCTCCCTTTTCTCGCGCTCGACGCGCAAAGGCTGGGCAGGTCCGCCGCATCAGATCACTGTTCAAACGTTTTCCAGATGCAGCACGGCGGCCGTGTCCGCGCGTATGCGACGGCTCAGTGCAGCGTCGTCGATCAGAGATTCGCCGTAGGACGGGATCATCTTTTTCAGCTTGGGAAGCCAGCGGTTGGCCGTCAGTTCGTCCCTGAAGCATTTCTCCAGCACGCAGATCGCGATGAACACCGCCGTTGACGCGCCGGGCGATGCCCCCAGCAACGCCACCAGCGAACGATCGGCTGCCGCAACCAGTTCGGTGCCGAACTCGAGAAATCCGACGCGCTTGGGATCCGGCTTGATGATTTGCACGCGTTGTCCTGCCACTTCCAGGTACCAGTCGGTTCGCTTGGCGCGCGGATAGTATTCGTGCAGCGCAGCGAAACGGTGATGCGCCGTCTGCAGAACTTGGCCGATGAGATATTTGGTCAGATCGAAGTTGTCGCGAGCAACCGCCAGCAGCGGTCCGATATTGGCCGGGCGGATCGACTCGAAAAGATCCATGAGCGAGCCGTGCTTGAGGAACTTGGTGGAAAAGCCGGCATAAGGGCCGAACAGGAGGGAGTGCTTGCCGCCAATGACCCGCGTGTCGAGATGGGGAACGGACATCGGTGGAGAACCGACCGACGCCTTACCGTAGACCTTGGCGTGGTGGCGCTTGTTGACCTCGGGGTCATCGCAACGCAGCCAGATGCCGCTGACGGGAAATCCGCCGTAGCCTTTGCCTTCCGGGATGCCGGACTTCTGCAGCAGCGGTAACGCGCCGCCGCCTGCACCGAGATAGACGAACTTGGCCGTCGTCGAGTGTTTTTCACCGGTCTTCGTATCTTTTGTCTCGACGCGCCAGCGCCCGTCACGCTCGCGGTTAAGGCCAGTGACGCGATGCGAGTAGTGGACAGCAAATCCTTTCATGCCTGCGAGGTAGCGGATGAGGCTGCTGGTGAGCGACCCATAGTCGACGTCGGCGCCGGTGATGATCCGTGTGGCGGCGACCTGCTCGTCGCTAGCACGGCCCTCCATCACCAGCGGGACCCACTCGCTCAGTTTTTGCTTGTCCTCAGTATATTCCATGCCTTCATAGCAATGATGCGCGCTCATCGCCGCGAAGCGCTTCTTGAGGAAGGCGACGTTGTCCGGTCCGTGCACAAAACTCATGTGCGGCACCGGATGAATGAACGATTGGGGATCGGCGATCACGCCGTTGGTCACCAGATAGGACCAGAACTGCCGCGATAGATCGAACTCCACGTTGACGTCGAGCGCCTTGGAGATGTCGATGCTGCCGTCGCTCCGCTCCGGGGTATAGTTGAGCTCGCAATTGGCGGCGTGTCCGGTACCGGCGTTGTTCCAGGCATCGGAGCTCTCGAGCGCCGCGCCGTCGAGCGTCTCGAACATGGCAATATCGAGCGCCGGTTCGAGCTCTTTTAGAAAGACGCCGAGTGTGGCGCTCATGATGCCGGCACCCACCAGGATGACATCCGGCTCGCCGGCTCGATTTCCAATCATGGCCTCTCCGATGACAGATTCCGCGCCCCGAAATGGGGGTTGTTCAAGTAGGGATCAAGACAGATATCGTGCTTGGGCAACCTTGCGGTTCGAAGGATGATATTGCCTCTTTTGACCAAAGTGGCGGGCCAGGAGACGCGCAGGCGTCGCGCATGCGGCGATGGGCAACCGGCGGCAAAATCGTCCCCACCGGCGCAACAGTAGTCAAGCGCAGAATATCCATCCGTCGCAGATCGCCGACCGGCAAGTCCACCCGGCGGTTAGCCTGCTGGGCGGCGCAGATCATACGATCGATGAAGGCCAGCTAAACCGGGTGCGCTCGCCGTGGAGGCAGCACTGACGCGGCCGGCGACGTTGAGGAGATTGACCCCACCTTTCCATCACTTAAGTTTGCACCGAAGGAGCAATCCCATGGCCGACATGAGAAAAGAAAGCGACAGCCTCGGCGTGGTCGAGGTGCCGGCGGACAAGCTGTGGGGCGCACAGACCCAGCGCTCGCTCGAGCACTTCAGCATCGGCCGGGACTTGATTCCGCATGAAATGATCACCGCCTACGCCATCTTGAAGAAAGCCGCGGCTAGCGCCAACCACGCCGACAAGCGGCTCGACGATGCGCGCTACAAATTGATCGTTCAAGCCTGCGATGAAATCCTCGCCGGCAAGCACCACGACATGTTTCCCCTGCACGTCTGGATGACGGGCAGCGGCACCCAGTTCAATATGAATGTCAACGAGGTGATCTCCAACCGCTGCAGCCAGCTCGCCGGCACGCCGCTCGGGAGCAAGGCGCCGGTTCATCCCAACGATCACGTCAACATGGCGCAATCCTCGAACGACTCGTTCCCGTCGGCCATGTATATCGCCGCCGCCGTCAACGTGAAGCAGCGCCTCGTTCCCGCGGTGGCCGCGTTGCGCGATGCGATCGACGCGAAGGCGCGAGAGTGGAACGACATCGTCAAGATCGGGCGCACGCACATGCAGGACGCCACCCCGCTGACATTGGGGCAGGAATGGTCCGGCTACGCCGGCATGTTGTCGGACGATCTCGAGCGCATCGAGTCGGCATTGCAGAGCGTGTACCGCCTGGCGCTCGGCGGAACCGCCGTCGGCACCGGTATCAACTCTGCGCCCGGCTTTGCCGAAGCGGCGGCCGCCGAGATCGCTAAGCTCACTGGGTTGCCGTTCGTCACCGCGCCCAACAAATTCACCGTGCAGGGCTCGCATGATGCGCTGGTGCAATTGTCCGGAACGCTGCGTACGCTGGCCGTGTCGCTCTACAAGATTGCCAATGACATTCGCCTGATGTCGTGCGGACCGCGCGCTGGGTTTGCGGAGCTGGCGATCCCGGAGAACGAGCCGGGCTCCTCGATCATGCCGGGCAAGGTCAATCCGACCCAATGCGAAGCGCTCACCATGATCGCCGTGCAGGTGATGGCCAACGACGTCGCGGTGGGCTTTGGCGGCGCCGGCGGCTACCTCGAAATGAACGTCTACAAGCCGCTGATGATCCACAACATTACCCACTCCATCACGCTCATGAGCGATGGCTGCGTCAATTTCCGCAAGTTCTTGGTCGAGGGCACCAAGCCCAATCTGAAGAAGATCAACGAATACGTCGAGCGTTCGCTGATGCTGGTGACGGCGCTGGCGCCGGTCATCGGCTACGACAAGGCATCCAAGATCGCCCACCACGCCATGGACAACGACCTCACGCTGAAGGAGGCGGCGTTGCAGCTGGGCTTCGTCAGCGAGGAAGAATTCGATCGCGTCGTCGATCCGAAGAAAATGGTGAAGCCCTACGTGGCCACCGACGCAGCGGCCAAGGCGGCGCGTTGAGCAGCACCATGTCCGGCGTTCACTCCGGCGTGCCCGGCTCGCGCCGCTGCGACGGTGAATTTACTGCGCTCGAAGCCGCGGATGGCGGGACGCTTCCATGACGTTGGAGGAGCGGTCGAACCTCGTCCTCGCGGCCGCCCGCGTTCTCTACGTCAATGGCCAAGCGACCGAGCAAAGCGTGGCTTTGGCTGAGCAACTCGGCCGCGCGCTCGGACTGCGCGCCAACGTCATGCCGCGCTGGGGCGAGCTGCGCCTTCAGTCCGAGGACAACACACTGATCGCCCAGGTCGCGGCCGATCCGACCGGCGTCGACATGGATCGCGTCGCGTCCACGGTGCGGATCATCGAAGAGGTCGGCGCGGGTCGACTGGCGCCGCAGGCTGCGGCGGCGACGATCGCCGCAACCGCGCAGGCGCCGCCCGCGCCGACATGGCTGTTCACGCTCGCTGCCGGGGCAGGCGCCGTGGCGCTCGCGGTGATTTTCGGCGTCGAGCATCCGATCGCTGCGGCGCTGATATTCGCGAGCGCCGCCGCCGGCGCCGTTCTGCGTCGCGGCGTGGCACGCGTGAGCGCAAACGTCTTCATCCAGCCATTCTGCGCCGCGCTCGTCGCCGGCGTCATCGGTGCGCTCGCGGTTCGCTATCAGCTCAGCTCCTCGTTGCGCCTGATCGCGGTTTGCCCGTGCATGGTCCTGGTGCCGGGGCCGCACGTACTCAATGGCGCGCTCGACCTCATCAACGGCCGCATTCAGCTCGGCGCCGCTCGCCTGATCTACGCCGGGCTCATCATCGTGGCGATCTCGACCGGATTACTGCTGGGCCTGCTACTGCTCGGCGTCTCCCTGCCGGTCGAGGCGCCCGGCCGGGCCGTTCCGCTGTGGCAGGACGTGATCGCCGCCGGCGTCGCCGTCGCGACTTACAGCGTCTTCTTCTCCACGCCGCTGACCATGCTGCCGTGGCCGGCGGCGGTCGGCATGCTGGCGCACGCGCTGCGCTGGGCGGCGATCGCTCTACTCGGCTTCGGTGCCGCGACCGGCGCCTTCGTCGCGTGTCTCGCCGCCGGGCTGGTGCTCACTCCGGTCGCGCGCCGCCGGCACATGCCGTTCGCGGCCATCGGCTTCGCCGCCGTGGTGTCGATGCTGCCAGGCGTCTATTTGTTCAGGATGGCGAGCGGCCTTGTGCAACTTGCCGGCGGCGCGACGACGACGTTGGAGCTCATCGGCGCGACCATCGCCGACGGCATGACCGCCCTGATCATTGTTTTCGCGATGAGCTTCGGGCTCGTCACTCCGAAGCTCGTGATCGATTATCTGAGCGAACGCGCGGCATCGGCAAAATCACAGTAGTCCGTTCGCTCCACTCCGCGTGGAGTTTTCCTGTTTTGTGGCTTTGTCTGCCAGTTTTTATTTGCAGCGGCGATGAT
>DASQXF010000028.1:0-9810 GCA_035639895.1 Xanthobacteraceae bacterium | reverse complement strand
ATCATGCTGAACGAGATCGTGCGCAGGGCCGAGGTGCATTTCGCGCGCTGGCGGATGGATTAGGGACCAGGAGTTGAGATGGCTAAGCTCAGACTGAGCGTCGCGTGCGGAGATTACGACATCGTCAAGCCGCTGATCGAGTTGAAGAGATCACCCAAGACGCTGGGCGAGATGCTGGCCGACGGCGACATCCCGGCGATGATTCGCCAACGCTGCCGCGGCCGTTCGTGCAGGGCGACAAGCGCATCGCGCGGTTGTTCGCCGACTACAAGGCGGTCGAAATCGCTTTCTTTCGCCAGACCGGCATCTTTCCCATTATGCACGTTACGACAGTGAAGCAGGAGATCGTGGCAAAGTATCCCTGGGTGCCGACCAACCTGACCAAAGCGTTCGAGGCTGCAAAGCAACTCGCCTACCGGCGCCTGGCGAACCCTCGCATGGTGCCATTGGCCTTCGTACGCACGGCGGTTGAGGAGCAGGAGCAGATTTTGGGCAAAGATCCCTGGTCCTATGGGCTGACGGCCAACCGCAAGACGCTCGCGACGGTGCTGCGCTACACGCACCAGCAGGGCATGATCCGCAATATGTTGTCGCTCGATGAGATCTTCGCCGACACCGACCTCGGTGACGTTTCTCTTTCCGCCGCCGGACCGGAAGAATTCTGAGCGCGACGAAGGGATGACATGACCGCGCTCGAAACGATGGCTGCGTTCATCGCGCGAGGCGTGCGTGGAGGCGTTCCGGCAGCGACGCGCGCAACGGCAAAGCGGCATGTGACCGACACAGTCGGCGCCTGGATCGCCGGGGCGCGCACCGCCGAAGGTCGAGCGTTGATCGCATCACCTGCACTTGCGATGGCCGGCAGTGACACGGTTTGCGACGTTGGCATTCATTGCGCGCTGGCGCGATTGAGCGAAATCGACAACATCCATCTGGCGTCGTCGATTACACCGGGCAGTATCGTCATTCCGACGGCGCTGACCATCGCCGCTAATCGCTCCGATACCGATACCGAGGCGCTGCTCGAGGCGATCGTTGCGGGAACCGAGGCCATGGTTCGGCTTGGCCTTGCGATCAGCGGGCCTACGGTACTCTACCGTGGCATCTGGCCGACCTATTTCGCGGCGCCGTTTGGCGCCGCGGCAGCGGCCGCCCGTCTCGATAATCTTGACGCAGAGCAGACGGCGCATGCGTTGGCGCTGGCGTTAACCTTCGCTTCGCCAGGCGTCGGTCATCACAACGCCGCGAGCACGTCGCGCTGGTTTGCCATTGGTCATGCCGCGCGTAACGGTCTCATCGCCGTGGAGGCGGCACGGACTGGCTTTACCTCGGACTTAAACCTGCTCGAAGGCAGCTTTCTTGACGGTATCTATGGCATTACTCCGAATGTCACCGCCTTTACCGAGAATCTCGGCCAGCGCTTCGCTGTCGATGATACCTCGTTCAAACCGTGGTGTGCCGCGCGGCAGACAATCGCTGCGACACAGGCTCTCCTTGAGATTATCGAATCCGGCGTGTCGCCCGACGCGATAGTATCGGTCGAAGTGCATGTGCCATCCCCCTATCTCAAGATGATCAATCATGGGGTGAAGGTTGGTGATCGTGCGTCGCATCTCACTAGCGTTCAATATCACCTCGCGCTCGCCGCCCGCGATCTTTCGGCGTTGTATGACGTCGAACATTCGCCGCAGCGCATTGCCGACGATGTCCAAGCCTTCATGCAAAAGGTATCGGTTTCGGCCGACGAGGCATTGCTAGCGCACTACCCGAAAGCGTGGCCGGCACGCGTTGTTGTCCACACGAGCGATGCAATGCAAGAGCTCATCGTGATCCATGGGTGGGGAGATCCACAGAGGCCATTCGACGACCGCCGCATCGAGAAGAAATTCCACCGGATCCTGGCTCCGACCGCCTTCGCCCAAGGATTGCTCGCGCACTGCCGCGCGGTATTCGACGCCAACCGGTCGCCGGCCGCATTGGCGCAAGACATCGCGCGCGTAACCGGAAGAGCGTTCAAAGCTTAGAATACGACAGAGGATAGCTCCACCAGGTGTTTCGTATGCGTGGGCCCTCGCAGCGCTGGATCGAGCAGTTTTTCGGATGGCTGCGAAGCGGCCTATAATGCAAACCGTCGAGTGACGGACCGATGAGCGGAACTAGTCTCTTCTCGCGCGAGGCCTGGGAACGCAACGCCGCGATCTACGAGGCCATCCGCGCCATGCCGTTCAACGCACAGCTCGCGTCGGGCTCGTTGAGCGAGGCGCGGTTCAAGCACTACATCACCCAGGATGCGCATTATCTCATCGGCTTCGGACGCGCTTTGACCCTCGCGGCAGCGAAGGCGCCGGATGCGGATCGCATCGTGCAGTTCGCCAAATCGGCGGAAGGCGCCCTGGTCGTGGAGCGCGCGCTGCATGGTTCGTTTTTCAAACAATACGGCATCACGGCGCAGGTCTTCGCGCAAACACCGCTCTCGCCGGCCTGCCACCACTATGTTTGTTATCTTCTCGCCACGGCCTATGCAGAGCCCTACGAGGTGCTGCTCGGCGCGTTGCTGCCTTGCTTCTGGATCTACGCCGAGGTCGGGCGCGACATCCATGCGCGGGCGGCAGCGATCAATCCGTATCAAACCTGGATCGATACCTATGCGGGCGAGGAATTCCACGCCGCGGTGCGCGCCGTGATTGCGACCACAGATGCGGCCGCAGCCGAGGTCTCCGCATCGCTTCGCGCGCGTATGCATGCTGCCTTCACGCGGGCCACTCAGCTCGAATGGATGTTCTGGGACTCGGCCTTCCGGCTGGAGACCTGGCCGGTATAGTCCGGGGGCAACTGCGGTGTGCGGCGATTGGAGCAATGTAGACGACTTACGCGGGGCTGCCCCAGACCTGGCACGCCACCTCGACCACTCGCGCAAGCTTCGCCCGTTCGATGTCCTCCGTCACTGCCACGTGCTCGGCGGCACTGGTCGCGAAACCGCATTGCGGGCTCAAGCCTAATTGCTCGAGCTTGATGTAGCGGCTTGCCTCCTCGATGCGGCGCTCGAGAAAATCGACGCTCTCCAGTTCGGATGCTTTGGAGGCGACGAGGCCGAGCACCACGAATTTCCCCTCAGGGACGGATCGCAGCGGCGCAAACGTCCCGGCGCGCGCATTGTCGTATTCGAGAAAATAGGTGTCGACCTTCATCGCGTTGAACAGCGGCTCTGCAATGGGATCGTAACCGGTCTCTGCTTGCCAGCTCGGATCCTGGCTGCGGCAGATATGGATCCCGGTCGTCATTTGCGGTGGAGCGCCGGCAGCGACGGCATTGATGACGCCGATATAGGTGTGCAGCAGGTCACGCCAGTCGTCACCGCGCTCCGCCAGCAATTGCCGCACGCGCGGATCGCCGAGCTTGACCAGCGACGTTTCGTCGATCTGTAGGTATCGGCAACCAGCCTCCGCCAGCGAACGCATTTCGCGGATGTAGGCCTCGACCAGATCGGACCAGAAGGTGTCGAGATCGGGATAGACATCGCGACTGATGTTGGCGCGCCCCGCGCGGTAATGAATGTAGCAAGGGCCGGGGAGTGTGATCTTGGGCGTGCGGGTGGTCAGCGACTTGAGAAAGCGAAAATCTTCGGCGTTCTGCGGCCCCGTCCAGGCGATGCGATCGACCACTGTTGGAATGCGGCGCGCCATGCGGTGGCCATGGCTTTGCGACTTCGTCCAGCCGTGATCTTCGGTCATTTCGATCTTCACGCCGGAAATGCCGCCGCTGGTGAAGGCATCGGAATAGGTGCCGCGGCGGAACTCCCCGTCGGTGACGACTTGCAGGCCGACGTCCTCTTGCAGCTTGACCACGCGGGCGATGGCCTCGTTCTCGATTGCCAGCAACGCGTTGCGATCGAGCTTGCCGGCCGCGCGCTGCTCTCGCGCCTGCAGAAGTTCCGGAGGTCGCAGGAGGCTCCCGATATGTTCGGCGCGGAAGGGGGGAGGGCGGCTCATGCTGTGCGCTTGTTAGCATGCGGGCCGCTCCTGCGCGCTACCCATACGATGCGGGCGTCTCGGGACCGGAACGGGCTGTGTCCTCTCGTCTCACCTCGCATGCGCGACCTGGTGATAATATCCTGCTGAAGGCAGCTCGCACTCGGAGAACACGACATGCATCGGCCCCCGCTCAAATCGTTGTCGCTCTGGTTGCTCGCGCTCTCGGCCAGTCTCTCAACACCGGCGCAGGCCCAGGACTATCCAATCCGCCCGGTCAAGATCATCTCCGATTCTGCGCCAGGCAGTGCGGTCGACGTCACGTTGCGCATGGTCGCCGACCGGCTGGGCCAGGTCTGGGGCCAACAGGTCTTGCCGGTCAATCAACCCGGCGGCGGCGGTGTCATATCCGCCCGCGTCGCGGCCGAGGCCGTGCCCGATGGTTACACGCTTTATATGCCGGCCTTGTCGGTGTTCTTGCCGGCACCGGGGAAGGCGGCAAATACCGCGCTCGAGCTACCGCGCGATTTCGCGCCCATCGGCTCGGTGACCGAACAGCCGATGTTCATTGCGGCAGCCCCCTCACTCGGGGTCAGCACCTTGCCGGAACTGATTGCGCTCGCAAAGCGACGGCCCGGCGAAATCTCCTACGCGGTGACCGGTGTCGGGCGGCTGACGCACCTGACGGGCGAATTGTTGCAATTGCGAACCGGCATCAAATTGCTGCTGGTTCCTTATTCCGGCGGTCCCAGCCACTCGCTCAACGACATTATGGGAGGGCGCATACAGTTCATCATCGAGGCTTATCAGGGCCTCGCGGGCGCAATCCAGGGCGGCAATCTCAAGCCGCTTGCGGTAGCATCGGCGCAGCGGCTGCCTGATTTCCCCGACTTGCCGACCGTGGCGGAAACCGTGCCCGGATTCGTGGCGATGGGTTGGCAAGGGCTGATGGCGCCCGTCGGCACGCCGGAAACCATCATACGCAAGGCGAGCGAGGACCTGCGCAAAGTCATCAGCGATCCGGCGCTCAAGGCGCAGCTCGCCGGCCGCGGCAGCTATCCGGTTGCGATGTCGCCGACCGAAGTCACCGCCTTCATTCAAGATCAGCAGCGGCAATGGAGCCCGGTGCTGCAGCAACTCGCAACCAAGCCATAGCGACCACGGCCGGCTGAACTGACGCGCCGAGTTGCGCAACCGCGCATTGCGTTTGGCAGGGTTTTTCCGGACACTTGCGGCCAGGGCAGGACGCAGCGCGTCTGACGCCGCCGTAGAGGAAACGCATGGTTGGCGGGGACACAGCCGTTGATGCAGCCATTGTCGCCGATCGCGCCAGCAAGCTCTTCCTCGATGGCGCCGTCGTCGCCTTCCATCAGCTGTCGCTCGCGGTGCGGCGCAACGAAATCATGTGCGTCGTGGGCCCTTCGGGCTGTGGCAAGACCACGTTATTGCGCTGCATTGCAGGGCTTACCGATCTCAGCAGCGGCACGCTGCTAGTCCACAACAAGCCGGTCGGCGCGCGGCCACCCGATGGCGTGGCGATGGTATTTCAGCATTTCGGCCTGCTGCCGTGGAAAACCGTCTTCGACAACGCCGCCTTCGGACTTGCCATGACGAGCGTGCCGCGCTCCGAGATCAAGGCCCGGGTCACGCATTATCTCGATCTGGTGGGGCTCACGGGCTTTGAGGACCATTATCCCTACCAGCTGTCCGGAGGCATGCAGCAGCGCGTAGGCCTAGTGCGTGCGCTCGTCATGAACCCGTCGATCCTGCTGATGGATGAGCCTTTCGCGGCACTCGACGCGCAGACGCGCGAGATCCTGCAGGAGGAGCTGCTTGCCCTGATGGAGCGGCCCGACGAGCGCAAGACCATGGTGTTCATCACCCATTCGATCGACGAGGCGATCCTGTTGGGCGATCGCATCGCGGTGATGAGCGCGCGCCCCGGCCGCATCAAGGAGGTGCTCAACATGCCGTTCGGATGGCCGCGCCAGGCCGATGCGGTGCGCTCCGATCCGCACTTTGCTGAAATTCGCGTGCACATTTGGCATCAGCTTCATACCGCGAGGCCCAATATGCGAGTCTCGAGAGAGGTTGCGTGACCACCATCGAACGAGCCCGTGGCGAGTTGGCCGCGCAGCCGGCCGACGTCGCCGGCGACCAGGCGCGCGCCGAACGGGTCGCGGCCACGCGCCGACATCGCCGTCGCCTCATCGATCTTGCGATCCGCCTCGTATCGCTCGCCATCGCGCTCACGCTCTGGGAGATCGCGGCCTGGAACGTCGACCCGGTGCTCTTTACCTCGCCGAGCAAGGTGGCGGTGGCGGCCTATCACATGGTGCTCAGCGGCGAGCTGTGGACCTATCTGTGGCCGAGCCTGGTCGTGCTCGCGATCGGTTTTGCGTTTGCGGTGGTGCTCGGCATCGGCATCGGGCTCTTGCTCGCGCGTTTCTGGGTGCTCGATGTCGCGCTCACCGTCTACATCACCTTTCTCTATTCCATTCCGTCGGTCGCACTCGTTCCCCTAATCGTACTGTGGGCCGGATTCGACACCACGGCCAAGGTGATCATCCTATTCCTGTTCGCGTTCTTCCCGATGGTGATCAACACCTATCAGGGGGTCAAAAGCGTTGATCCCAAGCTCATCGAGGTCGGTCGCGCGTTCCGCTGCTCGGAAGGGCAGTTGTGGTGGAATATCGTGCTGCCGGCATCGCTGCCGTTCATCGTGACGGGGTTGCGGCTGGCACTGGGACGCGGGTTGATCGGCATGGTGCTCGCCGATCTCTATACCGCCATCTCCGGCATCGGCTACTTGATCGTGCGCACTGCGAGCACCTATCAGGTGGATAAGATGTTCGTGCCGATCGTGACGCTCGGCCTCTTGGGCGTGACGCTGACCGCACTGCTGCGGCTGGCCGAGAAGTACGTGGCGCCATGGACCGCGGCCTCGCAAGAGGACTAGCGCAGACGCGGTGCAACAGATTCGCTATCAGGGGAGCAACCAGGAAGGCGGAAACCTAATATGTCCAACGGCTATCGATCGATCTCTCTCGTGGCGCTGGCGGTGCTCGCTTTTGCGATCGTTGATGCGGCGAGCCGCGGCGCGGCGGCGCAAAGCTGCAGCGCCATGCGCAAGATCAATATCGGCGTGTCGGTGGCGCCGCCCAACGTGGTGCACACTTCGCCCTATGTCGCCAAGGAGCTCGGCTTCTTCGCCAAGCGCTGCATCGAACCGAACATCATCCAGTTCGAAGGCGGCCAATCGGCGACCGCGAACGCAGCCGCCGCGCAAGGATCGGCCATCGTGAGCGTAAGCGATGTGGCGATCGGGCGCGGCATGAAGGTGCAGCAATTCTGGGGTTTGGCGCCGCGCATGCCGCAGGCCTACATGGTGGCGCCCGACGTGAAGACCGCGGCCGACCTCAAGGGCAAGAAGCTCAGCGCAACCGGCGGCGGCGTCGGCGGGTTCAACTGGCGCATGGGCCGGGAAGTCCTGCGCACCGCCGGCCTCACCGTCGATGATGCGCAATTCATCGCCGCAGCCACCGCCGGTCGTTTGCCTGGCTTGCTCGCGGGGCAGATCGACGGCGTCGCGCTGCATCCCGAGGACGTCTATCTGGCCAAAAAGCAGAAGCCGGCTCTGAACGCCCTCGTTCAGCTCGCCGATCTCATGCCCAATTACATGTTCAATGCCTACGGCGCTTCGCTCGACTGGATCGCGCGCGATCGCGCACTGTTGCGCGATACCGCCGCGGCCATGATCGAGGCCAACCGCGCCATGTTTCGCGATCCGGCGAAGGTGGTGCCCATCATCGAGAAAGCGACCGACAAGCCGCGGGATGCGGTGGAATATGCAATCGATGTCCTGACGAAGAATTGCGTCTGGTCGGTCAATAGCGGCTTCGACCGCGCCCGCACCCAATGGTCGATCGACAACAGCGCTGAGAACGGCGACATCGACAAGGATAAGAAGCCGACGGTGGAGCAGGTTGCGAATATTCAACTCGCCAAGGAGGCGGTCGAGGCCGCGGGCGGTCCCGTCACCATCGGCAATTGCAAGGATTGAAACGCCATGAACATCCAGATGTCGCGTTCATCCGCGCATCAGCCATGGGACGAGGTGCGCACGCGGCTCGACCAGAACGCTCCGTTCTCCAACATGCACGACACGCCCTATTACCGGGACGCGGTCTACGACCATTTCTCGAAGCAGGAGTACCAGCGCCGCTACCGGGCGCTGCGCGACAAGATGCGCGAGCACAGGCTCGAATGCGTGATCGTGCCGGGCGGGCCCAGCCATTGGAGCTTCGGCGGCGGCATGCAATGGCTCACCGGCCACTGGGAGTGGCATGCGATCGCGTCCTATGTCCTGGTACCGCTCGAGGACGAGCCGACGCTGATCTTCTCGATGGGCGGCACCCACGCCGAAGCCTGCCGGCGCGAATGCGCCAACGCCCTGTCCGACGTGCGCCACAGCCGCAACGGCAAATACGCCGAGGTGATGGTCGAGCGGCTCAAGGAGCTCAAGCTTGAGCGCGGCCGCATCGGGCTCATCGAGATCGATGCGCGGCACGGCGATTATCTGCCGGTCAATCAGTACGACGTGCTGCGCCAGTCGCTGCCCGAGGCGGAGTTCGTCTTCACCAAGGGCTTCATGCACGAGCTGATCGTCGTGCATAGCGAGGAAGAGCTGCGCTGCGTGCGCAAGGCCGGGGTGCTGTGCGAGCGCGCCATGCAGGCGATGGTCGCACGCGCCAAGCCCGGCGTGCCGGAATACGAGCTGCGTGCGGCGGCCGGCGCCGCGATCCTCGACGGCGGCGGCGACATCGACTTTCTCATCATCGGATCAACGCCGATGGCGGATCCGGCCATGGTGTTCGGCAATCCGCGTCCGTCGCACCGCAAGCTCCGGAAAGGCGACATCATCAACATGGAGCTCGCCGCCGGCTACAACGGCCTCTCTGCCCAGATCGGCTCGCCGATCACGCTCGGGCCCCCAACCGACATGGTGCGCAAGTTCTGGGAGGAGATCACCGTGCCGGGCTATCGAAAGATCATCGCCGAGATCAAACCCGGCAACGCGACCGACAACATGCGACTCGCCAGCCGCTTCTTCCGCGAGCACGGCGTGCAGTCGCGTCCCACGCAGGTGCACGGCATCGATATCGTCACGGATAAGCCGCACGTCTTCGCCGAGCGCACCGAGGCTGCCGAGGGCGACAAAGTGCTCAAGCCCGGCATGATCATCATGGCCGAACCCAACCCGATCACGGCGGACGGGCTGTTCGGCATCTTTCTCGGGCACACCTTCATCGTGACCGAAACCGCCCACGAATGCGTCGACAATTTTCCGCTCGAGATCGCGGTGGCGCAGGGTTGACAAGCACATGCTGACCAGAACGCAAGCGCAGGACACGCGGCGTTTTTCTGCTGCCATCTCGCGTGCATTTCTCGTGCCGGGAATGGGACGGGCGGCGTGCCGGGCCGAGCGGGAACGCAACGGGGTGCCGCATGCGACGGTCCCGGCGCAGGTCGAGGAGCTCGCAAAATCGCTCGACATCACCCCGCTCAGCGCGCGCGCATGACCGTATCGCCGTCCTCGGGATCGCCGTTCTGGCGCTTCTCGCTGCGCTTCTACCGCCGGCGCGAAGTCGCCGACGCTTGCATCATGTTGCAGGAGGAAGCGGGAATCGACGTCAATGTGCTGTTGTTTCTGCTGTGGCATGCGACGCAAAAGCGGGCGCTCTCGCCGCCTGATGTGGCTGAGCTCGAACGGCGCGTTGCTCCCTGGCGCAATATGACTGTGGTACCGCTGCGCACCCTACGGCAGGCCCTGAAGTCGCCG
>DASQXF010000027.1:0-3430 GCA_035639895.1 Xanthobacteraceae bacterium | reverse complement strand
AAGCTGATCGAGTTGGCGGAGAACGGCGATATCGCGGCGATTCGCATCTGCATGGACCGGCTTGCCCCGACGCGAAGAGACGGGCCGGTCGAGGTCGAGTTGCCGCCGATCGAGACGCCGGCCGACAGCGTCGCTGCCGCGGAAACGATCGTGGCCGGCGTCGCGGCCGGGGATCTCACCGCGTCGGAAGCCGCGGACTTGGCGAAGGTCCTCGACATCTATGTGCGGGCGGTCGAGACGAAAGGCTTCGACCAGCGCCTTACCAAGCTCGAAACGAGCCGCCGCGCGTGCCGCTCGATGACAACAACTCCATCTGAGGAGTCGGGCAACGTCGCATCGGACGCCCAATCGCCTGCTCCAACTGGAGAAAGATCGCACGCCCCCGCGCCGGACTTGTCTGCTGTGGGTCGACGCACGGGATACGCCCGCCGACATTGCCGCCAAGCGCGGTCGCTTGATCGCCGCGGGACGGGCAAGCCCGAGCGACGAATTCGTTCACGTCCGTTGGAAGCGCAGAGACGAAACGTGAGCGTGCGATTGTCGCCCAGGCAGCGTGAAGGAGTATCTACTTGCACGTGTAGGAAACGGCTCGCCACCAGGCTCGCCTGTTTCCCGCCTATTATTTACAGGGAACCATGCAACTGTCGCGCGCAGGTATTAAAACGCGGCCGCGTCCCGGCGGCCGCGCAGCGTTTGGCAAGTGCGACCGCTACTCGGCGATCGTGCGCACCACGCTCGAGGTCGGGCGGCTGTCGCTGGTGCCCGGCCCTTTCGTAAGCTTGAGGACCTCCTCGTCGTAGGAGGCAATGGTCGTCACCGGGGACTTCGGCTTCATGAAGACGACCTTGTAGCCGCCGGCCTTGAGATCGTTGAGCAGATCCATGGCGGCCTCGGCGGTGGCATGCTGGAAGTCGTGCATCAGCGCGATGCCTTTGCCGTGCTTCTTCAACTTTGCCATCACCGCCTGTCTCACCTGCTCGGGCTTGCGCATCTTGAAGTCGAAGGAATCGAAGTCGGTCGAGAAGATCGCGATGTTGCGCTTGCCGAGATAGTCGATGAGCTCTTGCGGCTGCCGCAGCGCCGGGAAGCGGAAATAGGGCGCGGTTGGCCCGCCGACCGCCCAGCGCACGGCGCTGATCCCCTTCTCGATCTCGTCCTTGGGGTCGTACTCCACGGCTTGCACCTTGCCGTTGATCAGGCACTTCCCCTTGGTTTTCGACAAATCTTGGTGGCACCAGGTGTGCGAGCCGACGGCATGTCCGGCGGCGGCCACCTGCTTGAGAATGCTGGGCTCGTAGGTGGCATGGGTGCCGATCGGGAAGAAGATCGCCTTGGTGCAGTGCGCGTTGAGTGCGGCGAGCACGGCCGGCGTGTTCTTCGGCCAGGGCCCGTCATCGAACGTGAGCACGACCTCGCCTTCGCGCAGGAAGTCGTGGCTCTTGAAGTGCTCGAAGCCGAAGCCGGGACCGCCGGTGGTGTCGATTTCGACGACGCGGGCAACCCCTAAGGCATTGGGATTGCTGCATGAGGTCGGCATGGCGGTGGGCAGCGGGGCGGGCGCCTGGGCCACCGCAACCGGGGCCTCGGCGGCGCGCGCGGGGCTCGCGACAGGATTGTCCACAGCTCTCACGACCGCTTCTGGGGCTCGCCCTTCGGTGGGAGCCGTCGGGGCCGGAGCCGAGGCCAAAGAGGCAAAATCGGAGCTCTTTTGTAAGAAAATCGCCCCAAACACCGCCACGCACAGCACAATCGCCAGCGCGGACGCTATCGCTGCCAGACGCATGTCCGACCTCCAAACTGGGGCGCCAAGCCCAACCGATGCAATGGACCGAAAGTTTCGGCCCATGTCCTTAATCCAAGCTTAAGTGGCCAATTCGAGGCGGAGTCAACAAAGGCGGGCAATTATTCGGGGCCCTGAGTCGCCACTCCGGGGCGCGGACGGGGCGGGCGAGCCCGAAATCCCAGAACTGCTGCCGGCGGTTGTGGATTCCGGCTCTCGGCGCGGTCGGGTCTCGGCCGCAATGATGGTCTCACTTCGCATGCCGATCCCGCCAGCTCGGGGGGCCGCCGGGCAGCGATTTGGCTTCGAAGACACCCCGCGCGACCGCCCGCGCCAGCGTGTTGGCGGCCACCACGCCAAGCTCGGTGATCTCGTTGACCGGGTCGGCGAGGGGGCGCCGCCCGGTCGCGGCAGCAAAAACGGTATCGCCGTCGAGCGTCGTGTGCGCGGGATAGATGGCGCGGGTGAGTCCATCTTGCGCGATGACGGCGAGCTCCTTCGCCTGCGCCTTGGTCAGCGCCGCGTCGGTCGCCACAATGGCAATGGTCGTATTCTCGCCCGGTCGGCCTTTCGCGATCGGCGTAAGCGCTGCGATCGGCACCTCGTTGGGAAAGCCGAGCCCGCCGAACTCGCCATCGACTTCGAACGGGGCTGCCCAGAAATGCGGGCCGGCGCCGACGTTGACGCTGCCGCAGGCGTTGACCACGACTAGCGCGCCGACGGTGTGCCCGTCGCGCGTCACCGCCGAGGCCGAGCCGAGCCCGCCCTGGAGGTTCACCGTGGTGGCGCCGAAGCCCGCGCCCGCCGTCCCCAGCGCGAATGTGCTCGCGGCCTTCGCCGCGGCGCTGTAGCCGAGATCCCGATAAGGTGGAAAGCGGCCCCAGTTCTTGTCGCCGCCGTTGAGGAGATCGAACATCGCGGCGCCGCAAACGAGCGGCACGCGGATGTCGCCGATGGCGAAGCCGCGCCCGCGCTCGCGCAGGAAGGCCTGAACGCCCGCGCCCGCATCCAAGCCGAAAGCCGAGCCGCCGGAGAGCGCCACGGCGTCGATGCGCTCCACGGTGCGGTGCGGCTCGAGCAGGTCGGTTTCCCGCGTGGCGGGCGCGCCCCCGCGCACGTCGACTGCGGTGACCGCGGGCTCCTCGAAGATGATGGCGGTGACGCCGGAGGCGAGCGGCGCATCGTCGGCGTGTCCGACGAGGATGCCCGTCACGTCCGTGATCAGATTACGTTGCGCCATAGGCTTTGCCTTAATCGCGCGAACCTAGCCGCTGTCCACTCGTGGGGCCAGATCACCGCGCCATCACATCCGGGCGAGTTGGGAATTAGCAGCTTGCGCTGGGATACAAACGCAACGCATTAAGTGCATGTTCGAGTGGGAGTCGTGACCGTGTGGAGTGAGATAAGCGCGAGCGGCGAACTCGGTCGGCTCCCTCCCTTGCTTGCGGGGGAGGGTTGGGGAGGGGGTGAGCGTGCGCACATGGAATTTTTTGCATCTCCCCTTGACCTTGTTGCATGCCCCCTCCCTATCCTCCCCCGCAAGCGGGGGAGGGAATGCACCGAGTACGCGGCGCTAAACTGCTTCAAGTACAAACGAACATGCTTTAGCGCCTTGAAAGACTGGTCAGGGCTGGCTCGCCGGTGCAGTCC
>DASQXF010000026.1:0-4335 GCA_035639895.1 Xanthobacteraceae bacterium | reverse complement strand
TGTTCAACTCGGTCAAGGCTGAAATCATGATCACGGGAAGGTCGCGCAGCCGCGCCTGATCCTTGAGCCAGGTGAGCACCTGGAACCCATCGACCCTCGGCATCATCACGTCGAGCAGGACGAGATCGAAGGTGTCCGTCTCGAGCCGCGCGATCGCCTCTTCGCCGTCGCGCGCGGTCTCAACGTCGGTGTAGCCCTCGAGATCGAGATGCAGCTTCAACGTGTAGACGTTGTCGTCGTTGTCATCGACGACAAGGATGCGGGGCGAAGCTCCCTTCGGTCGATGCTCGCTCACCGTGCTGTTCCGATGGATGCCGGAAGGCGCACTTTAGACCATGTTCCCTCGATATCGAACCACAAGCTGGCGCCATGTGCCGGTCTGCTCATTCCCGGAAGCGGGCGGGACTGAGTTCTCCTGGATTCCTGCTTTCGCGGGAATGAGCGGGGCGGACATCGATGTCCACCCTTGCGGCTCCTTCCTCGGGGGCTGAATCGTTCTGAAATCTCCTGAACCGGGAGGTTTTGGCATTCCGCCGCAAAGCGAATACGGATATGACAGCGCGAGTGACGGAGGTGCTGCATGGACATGTCGGTTGACGATCTCGCCGGCGGCATCACCAAGATCGTCCTGCGCGGGCGCTTCGATACCACCGGCGCCGTCGTCGTCGAGCTGCCATTCAACAAGCTCGTCACGGAAAAACGCAAGATCATCGTCGATCTGTCGGCCGTAAACTTCCTCGCCTCCTACGGCATTCGCGTTCTCCTGGTCGGCGCGAAGATCGTCAACGGCAAGGGCGGCAACCTCGTCATCGTGTGTCCCGACAACAACGTCGCCAAGGTCCTCAAGACGGCCGGGATGGACGCGCTGATCCCGATCCATCAAACCGAAGCCGCGGCCATGGCGGCGCTGGCGTCGTGATTGCGATGTCGCCTCTTCAAGTCAGTCGTTTGCTGCTGCGCAAGGACGTCGCCGAATTGGAGCGGCTGGCGAGCTGGATCGAAGGATTCACCCGACAGGGCACGTCGGCGGACCTGTCCTTCGCCGTGCAACTTTGCCTCGAGGAGGCCGTCGCGAACATCATCATGTACGGCGGGGCGAAAGAACGGCCACTCGAGATCGCAGTCGAGCTCGAGCGCAACGGCACAACGCTCGTTGCCCGCATCGAGGATAATGGCCGGCAGTTCGACCCCACCCGCGCGCCAGCGCCGACGCCAGCGGCCTCGCTCCAGGACGCGAAGGTCGGCGACCTCGGCATTCACCTGATGCGCAGCTTTGCGAGCGGCATGGATTACGAGCGTCGCGACGGCCTCAATCGGCTAACCTTCCGGTTCGTCGAGCCGCCGGAGCAACTCCGATGAGCGAGGCCTTCGCGTTCGGACCGTTTCGTTTGCTGGTCGCGCGGCGCGAGCTTCTGGCCCACGGTGTCCCAGTCACGATCGGCCAGCGCGCCTTCGAGATTTTACTGGTGCTTGTGAGCCGCCAGGGGCAGCTGGTGACCAAAGACGAGCTCATGGCCGAGGTCTGGCCTGGAGTGGTGGTGGAGGAAAACAACATTCAGGTTCACATTTCCGCGGTGCGCAAGGTGCTGGCGACGGCGGGCGAGGGCGAGCGCTACCTCCTCACCGTCGCCGGCCGGGGCTATCGGTTCGTGGCGCCGGTCACGCGCGAGAGCGCTGCACAGGGCAAAGCGCCGCGAGGCCCCGAGCAAAGCGCGTCAGTTTCTGGCGACGGCGCCCCCGCGACCAACAATCTTCCGCAGCTATTGACCACCTTGATCGGACGCGAAGCCGATCTCGCGGAGATCAAGGCGCGGGTGAGCAGCCATCGCCTGGTGACCCTCACCGGATCGGGAGGGGTGGGCAAGACGCGGCTCTCCATCGAGGCCGGCCGTAGTCTCCTCGATCGTTATCCCGACGGCGTGTGGCTCGCCGAGCTCGCTCCGCTCAACGACCCGCAGCTCGTAACCTCCATCATCGGCGATGTTTTGGGCGTCAGTCTGAATATTACGGCCGGCGCGCTGGACGCACTTGCATCGGCGCTCAGGAACAAAGAGCTGCTTCTGATTATCGACAATTGCGAGCACGTCCTCGCCGAAGCCGCGCGCGTGGCCGAAAGGCTGATGCGAACCTGCCCGCGCCTGTCGATCCTCGCATCAAGCCGCGAGCGGCTGGCGATCGCAGGAGAAAGCGTTATTCGCGTGCCCTCGTTGCCCGCGCCGCAGCAGAGCGAGACGTTGACGGCAACGGACGTGCGCGGTTATGCCGCCGTGCGCCTCTTCGTCGAGCGCGCGAATGCGCTCGGCTGCGGATTCGCGCTCACCGACGCCAATGCTGCCGCGGTGGCATCGATCTGCCGGCGGCTCGACGGGATTCCGCTGGCGATCGAACTGGCGGCACCGCGGCTGAAGGTGTTGCCGGTGGAGCAACTCGCCGGCGGCCTCGATCAGCGTTTCCGCCTGCTCACCGGCGGCAACCGCACCGCTTTGCCGCGGCAGCAGACGCTGCACGCCCTTATCGATTGGAGCTACGGCCTGCTCAGCCAGGCGGAGAAGATGCTGCTGGCGCGGCTGTCGATATTTCTGGGCGGCACCACGCTGGCATCGATTGCCGCCGCCGTTGCCGGCGATGACGTGCCGAGTGAGCAGGTCGGTGATCTGCTGTTGTCGCTGGTCGAGAAATCCTTGGTACAGACCGATCTCGCCGGCCGCGAATGTCGCTACGGGCTGCTCGAATCGACCCGGTATTACGCCGCTGAGAAGCTTAGCGATGCGCCGCGCCTGCGCCGTCGCCACGCCGAGCATTTCGCCGCGCGCCTCGCGCAGGCGAGCGCCGAGTGGGAGACGACGCCGACGCGAGAGTGGATCGCGCGCTATGAAGCCGATGTCGACAACCTGCGCGGCGCGCTGGAATGGGCCTTCGGACCGGAGGGCGATGTCGCGCTCGGGCTCGATCTCGTGGCGCACAGCCACGTGCTGTGGGCCGAACTCGGCCTCATCCTGGAGCACCGGCGCTGGGTCGACGCTGCGCTCGAGAAGATCGGGAAGACGACGCCGCCCGCTGTCACGGCGCGGCTTCTCTCCTGGCAGGCCGGCGACGTGAGAGAACTCGACGATCCCGCGGACTATGACGAGGCGATCCGCGCTGCCGGTCTCTATCGCAAGCTCCGCGAGCCGTTTCACGAGGGCCGCGTGTTGTTGCGGGCTGCTACGGCACGCCTGTTGCCCGATAGTGACGATGAGGGCGAGCGCCTGCTGCGCAAAGCGCACGCGCTCGTGCGTCCGTTTGGGACCACCAAGACGTTGGCGCGCTGCCTCAGCGCGCTCGCCTCCGCTCGACTGTTCGCCGGCGATCTTGCCGAGGCGCGCTCGCTACATGGCCAGGCGCTCGACGTTTATCGCGATCTCGGCGAGGTTCCGGATGAACGTCTTAAGTCCGCATAATCGCAAACCTATAAGCCTGCTGAGCGGCAGCCACAAAGAGAACGCTCATCCGGACTGCGACTGTCACGTCAATGTGGCAAGCGATATGGTAAAGCCGCCTCGGTCCGCCGATCAAAACAGGCGCTGCGCTGAAGTGATGAGCCGATCGAAAGGAGCTCGAGGGTAGCGCATGGCAATGGACGCCCCCAGTATCCTCATCGTCGATGACAATGAGGACAATCGATACACGCTGCAATTGCTCCTCGAGAGCGATGGTCATGAGTCGATCGCCAGCGCCGCCAGCGGGAAGGAGGCCATCGCGCTCATTGAGAAGGAAAAGTTCAGCCTCGTGCTGCTCGATCTGATGATGCCGGATCTCAATGGGGACGAGGTGCTCAAACTGATCAAGAGCGATCCGGACAAGCGAGATATCTCAGTGGTGATGATCAGCGCCGACACGGATGCCGAGAAAGTATCTCAATGCATCGAGCTCGGCGCCGACGATTATCTGCCGAAGCCGTTCAACCCCACGATCTTGCGCGCGCGGATCGGTGCTGCGCTGCGCCGCCATTCCTTACGGGCGCTGGAAAACGAGTATCTCGGCAAGATCGAGAGCGAGAAGCGCCACTCCGAGAACCTGCTGCGCAACGTGCTCCCGGCCGAGATTGCAACCCGGCTGCGCAACGGGGAAAGCAACATCGCCGACCACTTCGAGGATGCCACCGTCATCTTTGCCGACGTCGTCGGCTTCAGCAAGATCACGGCGCGGATGAAGGCCTTTGAAATCGTCGGGTGCCTCAATCAATTGTTCAGCGAATTCGACAAGCTTGCGGAAGACGCCGGCATCGAAAAAATCAAGACAATCGGCGACAACTACATGGCGGTCTCCGGTGTGCCGACCCCGCGTCCGAATCAT
>DASQXF010000025.1:0-2487 GCA_035639895.1 Xanthobacteraceae bacterium | reverse complement strand
CGGCGCGCCCGCAACGCCGGAGGAATAGCGCCAGGCGGTCATCGGGTGCGGCCGCACCGATTTGGCCTGGCGTCGATTGCGATGCTGAAGCAGGCCGATAAAGATAATGGCGTGGTTGGAGAGATTCTCTCCGACGCCCGGCAGATCCGTGCGCACCTCGATACCGAGCTCGCGCAGGCGGCCGGCCGGCCCGATGCCCGAGCGCATCAGGAACGCAGGCGAATGCACGCCCCCGGCGGAGAGGACGATCTCGCGGCCTTGCAACTCCCGCTCCTTGCCATCGATCCGCGCGGTGACGCCGACGACGCGGCGGCCCTCGAACAGCAGGCCGGTTGCAATGGCGCCGTTCACGATTGTCAAATTGCTGCGCGCGCGCACTGACGCGTCGAGATAGCAGATCGCCGCCGACGCGCGTTTGTCCGGCCAATTGCTCATGGGCACCGCGCCGTAGCCGTCGCGAAAATCCGCGTTCATATCGGCGATGAACGGAATCTGGCGCTCTTGCGCGAAGGCGTAGATGGCCTTCGACAACGGCGCCCAGTCTTCCGGCTTGGTGCGGCGGATCGGCACCGGGCCGTCGCGGCCGTGCAGCTCGCCGGTAAAATCCATCTCATGCTCGAGCTTGCGGAAGTAGGGCAGCACGTGGGTCCAACCCCAGCCGGCCGCGCCGTGCGCTTCCCACTCGGCATAGTCATCGGACGTTCCGCGATACGCGACCATGCCCATCACGGAGGAGCCGCCGCCCATGATGCGCCCCTGCAAAAAGTTCATCGGCGGGGAATTGTCTTTGCGGCGCCAATACACTTTGAGGCCGGGCCAGAAATAGGCGTCGTTGTAGTAGGACGTGGCATAGGTATCGAGCACGTCGGCCGGCTCTTGGCCCGGCGGCGTGTCGAGCCCGGCTTCGAGCAATAGCACTTTGGTGCTCGATCGCGCCGACAGGCGGTTCGCCAGCACGCATCCGGCCGCGCCGCCGCCAATAATGATGGTGTCGAAACTGTCGGACATGCGATGCTTGAGCGATTTTCTTGGTTCGAACCCCCGACGCCCCTGCACCATCACATGTGACGGGGACGGCAATGGCTGCCATAATCATTGGACAATAAAATACGCCTGGGAGGAAAGCCCCATGATCCCGCTCGCCGCGCACCTTCTGCGACGCACGCTGCCGGTGATGATTTTGATCGCCGCTCCCGGCGCGACAAGCGAGCTCGCACGCGCGGAATATCCCGAGCGGCAGATCACCATGATCGCATGTTTTCCGGCCGGCGGCGGGACCGACATCGCCGCTCGGCTGATCAACACCCCGCTGGGGGAGGCGCTGGGCAAACCGGTCATTGTCGAGAACCGCGGCGGCGCCGGCGGCAATATCGGCATTGCGGCGGCGGCGCGCGCCGGCGGCGATGGCTACACCCTGCTCGTGTGTTCGAGCGCCTACGTGGTCAATCCCAGCCTCTACGCCCAGGCGACCTACGATCCGTACAAGGACTTTGTACCGGTAATGGTCATTGGCGCATCGCCCAACGCGTTCGTGGTTCCGGCGCAGCCGGAGGTTTTTCGCGCACGCATCGCGCGCGAAGTGCCGATGTACAAGGACATCATCGACAAGGCGGGCCTGAGGATTCAATAGCTGGAGCGCATTGGTGTTGTCCCGAATGAAAGCGATCGGCCCATCTGAAGCGCGAACCATGCCGATATGATCCGGGCCGCGATCGTCGGACTGGGGCGCTGGGGACGCTCGCTGGTCGCATCGGTGCAGGGCAAGAGCGCGCAGCTGCGCTTCGTGCGCGCCTATACGCGCACGCGCGCCAGCGCCGAAGACTTCTGCCGGCAACATGACGTGCCGCTGGTCGACAGCTACAAGCAGATCCTTGCCGACCCAGATGTGGATGCGGTCGTGCTTGCCACGCCGCACAGCCTGCACGAATCGCAGATCATCGCGGCAGCGGCGGCGGGCAAGCACATCCACGTCGAGAAACCCATCGCGCTCGACCGCGCCAGCGCCGACCGTGCGGTCGCGGCGGCGCGCAAGGCGGGCGTGGTGCTCGCGGTCGGCTACTGCCGGCGCTTTCATCCCTCGATCGTGGAGGTGCGGCGGCGGCTCGCGGATGGCCGAATCGGCGCCGTCGTCTCCATGGTGGCGCAGCACACGACCAGCACGGCCCAGTTCGTTGCGCCGGACAATTGGCGGGCCGCACCGGAGGAAGCGCCGGGCGGCGCGCTGACCGCCGTCGGCGTGCATGCGCTCGACCACATGATCGAATTCGCCGGCCGGGTGCGCGACGTGCGCTGCGTCACAGGTCGCACCATCCCCGGCCCGTCCGACGACACGACCACGGTCATGCTTCGTTTCGAGATCGGCGCCACTGGGCTCATTTTCTGCTCGGTTGCGACGCCAACGAATTTTTCCTTTACGCTCCATGGCAGCAAGGGAATGGCGGAGATTTCCAAGCCCAACCTGCAGACGCTGCGGTTCGTGCCGACATC
>DASQXF010000024.1:0-4559 GCA_035639895.1 Xanthobacteraceae bacterium | reverse complement strand
CCAGTGGAACTTGCGGCCGTGCTTAACGGCAGGCGGCCGCCATTTCACGGGGCGCTCGATGGAGGCTTTTTGCCAAGCGGCGGAACGCGGGAACTGCCGGGAACCCGCAGGCGGCAGGCAGCTATCCCAATTCGAGCCGGAACGGGTCGGCCTCGTAGGCGATCGCACCGCGTCCGATCGCATCGATGGCGGCCACCATGCGGCCGTCGCGGCACAGCATGCGGTCGGCAAGCGCGACGAGACGGCTGTTGGGCGTGGCGGTCGGCGAGACGCGGCGCAGTTCGTGCGCGATCGCCCATTCATCCCGATGCGGGTTGAGCGCGCAGGCCGTGACATAGGCGCCGGCGGTGGAGCGGCTGATGCCGGCAAAGCAATGCACCACCAGCGGCTTGGCCCGATCCCAGCCGCGCACGAACGCGATCAGGGCGCTGACGTGCTCGTCACAGGGAATGGTGTAGCCGTCCATCGGCGCGGTGATGTCGTCCATGCCCAGAAGAAGGTGATTGGCGGGGACGATGCTCTTCGGCCGCTCGACGCGGTCGGTATCCTTGAGCAAGGTGACGACGTGGCGCGCGCCGGTCGCTTCGACCGTTTCGTGCAGGCGAGCGAGCGAACAGACGTGAATCATGCGCCCTTTATATGGGGATGAATTTTGACTTCAAGGCGACGTTTTGCAGACGCCGCATACGTCAATGCGCGGCGAGCTTGGCGAATCGATCGAGATAGCGGCGCTCGGCGATTTCCGCCGGCCACGGCACGAGATAGTTTCGCTCGAGCGCGCCCGAGAATTTTGGCGGAGCGCCGAAGAAACGCCGCGCCTCGTCCGCGGAAAATCCGGCAAGCCGCGTCGCCTCCAGATAAGCGGCGGCACGGTCGGACGCCTTGATCAGCGCGCCGAGTTCCGCCGGCAGCTCGGCAGGCAGACCGAAGCGCAAATGGATGGCGACGAGCAGGCGCCCCTCCACCGCCTTGTAGGCGTCGCCGATCACGGCCTTGAACGGCGAGATCATGTCGCCGATCACGTATTCCGGGGCGTCGTGGAGGAGAACGCCGAGGCGGCTCGCACGGTCGAGGCGCGCGCGTTGGCGCGCGATCGATTCGACCAGGAGCGAATGTTGGGCGACGGAGAAGATATGCGCGCCTTCGGTTTGCCCGTTCCAGCGGGCAACCCGCGCGAGACCGTGCGCAATGTCCGCGATCTCGATGTCGAGCGGGGAAGGGTCGAGCAGGTCGAGCCGGCGCCCGGACAGCATGCGTTGCCAGGCGCGGAACGCCTCGGAGGATAGTGCTGCGCGCGGTTTTGCGCGCATCGCGCTCAACGGCCCGCCAGCGCCGCCAGCGGCGCATGCCGATGGCAGCTCACGATGTGATCGTTGACCATGCCGGTTGCTTGCATGAAGGCATAGACGATGCTCGGCCCGACGAATTTGAAGCCGCGCCGCGCCAGCTCCTTGGACATCGCGCGCGACAGCGGCGTTTCCGCCGGCACCTGGGAGGTCGAGCGAAAGCGATTGACCTTGGGCTTGCCGTCGACGAAGTCCCAAAGCAGCCGCGAGAAGCCCGGCCCCTTCTCCATCGCCTCCAGGTAGGCGCGCGCGGAGAGCACCGCGCCCTCGATCTTCATGCGATTGCGCACGATGCCGGCGTCCTGCATCAGTTTCTCGATTTTTTTCGGCGTGTAGCGTGCGATCTTCGCGGGCTCGAAGCCGTCGAAGGCGCGACGGAAATTCTCGCGCTTGCGCAGGATGGTGATCCAGGACAGCCCGGCCTGAAAGCCGTCGAGGATGAGCTTCTCGTAGAGCGCGCGGTCGTCGTATTCGGGCACGCCCCATTCCTCGTCGTGATAGGCGACGTAGAGCGGATCCTGCTTGGGCCAGGGACAACGTTTGAGTCCATCCGGGTGGAGGGGAGGGCTCATTGCGCGGCGCTCGCCTCGTCCGGCCACGCAAATTGCGCCCAGGCCGGTTTGACCAGCCGTATCTGCACGCCGCCCGCCACGAGCGGCTCGCCGGCTGCGACCGCATCGCCGACGCGATCGAGACGAAGCATGGCAAGACCGCGCCCTTGCGCGCCCGAGCCGAACGTTCCCACAACCTTGCCGCCCGCGCTCACGGCAGTGCCCGCCTCGGGCGCAAAGCCATCAAAGGCCACGGGTACCACGCGGCTGCGCGCAGTGCCGCGATGCTCGATGCGCGAGACCACCTCTTGTCCGACGAAGCAGCCCTTGTCGAAATCGACGCCGCCGAACTGGTCCATGTCGGTCTCATGAGGAAACGCATCGCCGTAGATGAAGTCGAGACCGCCGCGCGGGACGCCGAGCGTGATGCGATGCGCCTCGTAGGCTGCCGCTTCGACGAGCTTGGCGCCGAGGTCGGCCGCCGCGTCTGCCGCAAGGTGCGGCGGCAGCATGCAGCGCAGCCCCAAGGCAGCAAGGCGCGGATCGCGGTAGCACAAACCATATTCGGTCGCCGCATCGCCGCCCCAGACCGCGAGCACGCCGAGTATCTCCGACAGATCCTCGATCATGACCTTGGCGCGCAGCTTGTAGAAATTGAGCCGCTGCAGCAGCGTCGGCGCGAGCGCGCGCGGGCAATCGAGGAAGAATCCGCCGCTGTCCGCCGGCGGCGCCTCCGCCAGGATGAAATCGGCGATGATCTTGCCCTGAGGGGTGAGCAGCGCGGTAAAGCTCGCCGCTTCCGGCGTCATCTTGGCGATGTCGCTGGTCACGAGCCCGTTGAGGAATTTGCGCGCGTCGTCGCCGGCGACCTTGACGACGCCGCGGTCGGGAAGCAGCGCGGCTTGCATGGGGCGTGATCGTACCGATGTCGCGGCTAAACGTAAGCCGCTCGCCGTAGGCTCACAAGGGCTCATCATGCGCGGGCTTGACCCGCGCATCCATCTTCTTCGCAAAAGAGTCTTGCGAAGGTGGATGAATTGCCGGGTCAAGCCCGGCAATGACGGTCCTAGCTGGCCCGACGCGAGTTGTAGGGCTGCCGGAGCGCGCGTCAGTCGCCGGTGACGAAGAACTGCCAGGTCCCGTCCGGCGAGATGCCGAGGCGGTAGAAGGCGTAGACGCCGAGTTTCATCATGTCCTTGTAGTCGGCGCCGGTGACGATCCGGAACAGCTCGACTTTCTGCTGCGGCGTGAGCGTGGCGAGCGACATGCGCACGAAGTAGGGCCACACGTACATTTCCTGCGGCGTGCCTTCGTCGACCCGCACGAAGGCGGATTCGAGAATCATGGTCAGGATCGACAGCACCTCGACGCCGTCGGAATCCGGATAGTTCGCCTTCCAGAAGGCGATCGGGTCTTTATCGTCGGTGAACGAGAAGATCGGTGTTGAATCGCTCATCAGCATTGCGAGCTGCCGCAGCTCGCCGCTGCGCGCGGCGGCGAGCAGCCGTTCGCGCGTGCGCGCCACCGGCGCCGGCAACCGGGAGAGATCGGTAATGATTTCAGGAACCGCGGACGGCGGGACAATGTGACCCTTGCCCTTGTCGACGGCGCTTTTCTGCTCGCTCGCCGCCGGCGCTGAAGGCTCGGGCGCCGTCTCGCCGCGCAGGCTGATCGGCACAAGCGCGCTGCCGCTCGCAACGAGCGCCAGCACGACAAGGCGAAAGCCAATGCGCAGCAGCATGGTCGGCGGCCGATGGATGGGTGAGTTTACCAGAAGCACGAAAGTACTGGCGAGGGTCTGCGACCGACGCGACGTTTCGGCGCAATGCTGTGCGGATGTATGGAAGCCGACTGATCTGTTGTCGTCCCCGCGAGGGGCACCCCGCGACAGCAAAAGCGCGTTTACGCGCGTCTATGACGCGCTATGCGTCGCGGGGACCCCGTTGCGGGGATCCATGAACACCGGCCTCTGGAATATGCGTCCCCGCTTTCGCGGGGACGACAGTGCATCAGGGCTGCGCGGCCCTACTGCCTGGTCATGGCAAGCGAGAATTCGCCGTTGCGGATGCGCACGGCAAGGCCCTCGGCGAAACGCGCCGCCGCCTCCTCGCCGTAGGTCGACACGAACTCGGCGAAGGCGGCGAACAGACAAGCCTGCGCCAGGCAGTCTCCGTCGATCCCCTCGACGCGCGCTTCCGTCCACGCCGCGTTGAGATAGCTCAGCGCAGCCCGCTTCTGCTCATGGTCCGGAACCTCTCCCGGAACCTTGCTCGTTCGCGCTGTCATCCCCATGTCGATTCGCTGCGCTGTTGGCTGCTCCACGTTAGCATGCAAGCCGTACTCGCCTAGGCTGCACATGGCGGAACGGTTAATGCGTCAGGTGCGACATAGCCCGGGTTGAGCGGCGCTGCCGCGAAACGCGGGAATCGTGCCGGCTGCACGTCCGGCCCCCGGGGTTTTGCTGCGCTCAAATCGGGCTACAGAAATCCAGTACCCCGCATGTCGCCATAAATAAGCGCGTTTACGCGCGTCCATAGCCCGTCGAAGACGGGCGTGAACGCCCTTAAGGACGCGCTATGGCGCGTCTCGAAGGGCGAGGGCGGGCACCTCACCATGAGGGCGCCGCGTCTCGAAGGACGGCCAGGGGCTCATGCTCTCCCTC
>DASQXF010000023.1:0-4336 GCA_035639895.1 Xanthobacteraceae bacterium | reverse complement strand
GGCATAGACAGACTCCTGCTAGCCCGCCCAATGTAATGCAGTTGGGTCTATTCGACTACGTCAGGGCAATTCAAACTGAGGCACTACCCCAGCGCGACGGGCGGCGGTCCCGGCATCATGGAGGCGGCGAACCGCGGCGCTTCGGATGTCGGCGCGCCATCCATCGGTTTCAATATCGAGCTGCCGCGCGAGCAGCAGCCGAACCCCTATTCGACCCCCGAGCTGACCTTCCAATTCCATTCCTTCGCCATGCGCAAGATGCATCTGGCGATGCGCGCGGCGGGGGTGGTGGCCTTCCCTGGAGGTTTTGGCACGCTTGCCGAATTGTTCGAGGTCCTCACGCTCGTGCAGACGCGCAAGGGCCGCTCGATTCCCCTCGTTTGCGTCGATCGTAGCTATTGGACACAGGTCATCAATTTCGACATGCTCCTCAATGCCGGGGTGATCTCGCCTACGGATTTTCAGCTGCTGCGGTTCGCCGAGGATGCGGAAAGCGCCTGGGAGGAACTGGCTGCCGCCGTCATCCGAGCTGCGACTGCCAGTCCTGACGCGCGCACCCGATCATAGGATTTGAGCAGCGGCCCATGGGAGCGTCGAGCGGCATCCCGCGCGGCGCGGAAGCGCGCGGCGCCAGCTGTCCCGGTTTAGATCTACGCCGGTACCGGTTCTGTGTTTGTTCGTCTTGAAATTGCTGAGTTTTCAACCAATTCCGATCGGTGCCGCAAGCTGAGGCATGCGAGGGGTCTCGGAAAGAGCCTCGCTGAAGCCTCGCACGTGAGCGCCTGCGAGTTCGTAGTCATTGTCCGATGTCCTAGGGGAATTTGCCTGCCATGACCGTCGTCGACGAGACCCGCCAGGAAAGTCGCGCTTTCGATGCCGATGTTGCCAGGCTGCTGCACTTGATCGTGCATTCGGTCTACTCCGACAAAGACGTCTTCCTGCGCGAACTGATCTCGAACGCAGCCGACGCCTGCGAAAAGCTCCGCTATGAAGCCATCGCGCATCCAGAGCTGCTGGGCGACGATCCGACCCTGCGCATCACGCTCTTCATCGACGCCGAGAAGAAATGCCTCACGGTGGAAGACAACGGCATCGGCATGAGCCGAGAGGAGATGGTGCAGGGACTAGGAACGATTGCCCACTCCGGAACCAAGGCGTTCATGGATCGCATCGAAGCTGCGCAGGGTTCCGAAGGCGCAGCCTTGATCGGCCAGTTCGGTGTTGGCTTCTATTCGGCGTTCATGGTCGCTGATCATGTCGACGTGTTGTCGCGTCGCGTCGGCAGCGAAGAAGCCTGGCAATGGTCATCCGACGGCAAGGGCACGTTTTCGGTATCGCCGGCGGCAGCCGACGGCGCTCCGCGCCGCGGCACCCGCGTCATCGTCCATCTGACCGAGGACGCCAAGTCTTATCTCGAACGCTTCAGGCTCGAGCGGATGGTGAGGGCACAATCGGGACACGTGCCGGTGCCCATCGCTATTGTCGATAAGCCGGGCGAAGCCCCGTCCCAACTCGTCGACGGCTCGGCGCTTTGGGCCAAGCCAAAATCCGAGATTTCGACCGAGGATTACACCGACTTCTACCGCAGCCTCGCGGGCCAGTTCGACGCGCCCGACCTGACGCTCCATTTCCGCGCCGAGGGCCGCCAGGAATATACCGTGCTTGCGTTCATTCCGGGCTCGCGACCGTTCGATCTCTTCGATGTCGACCGCAAGGACCGTATCAAGCTTTACGTCAAGCGGGTCTTCATCACCGACGAGGCGGAGATCTTGCCGCGCTATCTGCGTTTTGTTTGCGGCCTGGTTGATTCAGCAGACCTGCCGCTCAACCTCTCGCGCGAGATGATCCAGGAAAGCCCGATTCTGACGGCGATCAGGAAAGGCGTAACGAGCCGCATCTTCGGCGAGCTCGAGAAGGTCGCAGAGAAGGAGCCCGCGACCTATGCCAAGATCTGGGACAATTTCGGCGCGGTCGTGAAGGAAGGACTTTATAGCGACTTCGAGCGGCGCGACACGCTTCTCTCCCTGTGCCGCTTCAAAACGACGGCGTCGGCAGGCGAATGGCGAAGCCTCAAGGACTACATCGCAGCGCTCAAGGAGAATCAGACCGCGATCTACTATCTTGCAGGCGATGACCTCGCTCGCCTCGAAACGTCCCCGCATCTGGAAGGCTTCCGCGCCCGCGGCGTCGAGGTTCTTCTGCTGGCGGACCCGATCGACGGCTTCTGGGTCACCGCCGGACCTTCGTTCGACGGCAAGCCGTTCAAATCGGTAACGCAAGGCGCGGCGGATTTGGCGCTGATCCCGCGCGTCGACGCCAAGGGTGAAGCGACGTCCGAGACGGACGAAGCGGTCACAAATTTCATCGCTTTCGTGAAGGATACCCTGGGCGAAACCGTCTCGGACGTGCGCGCGTCGGACCGATTGACCGACAGCGCAGTCTGTTTGGTCGCGCCGGAAACCGGCCTCGACCGCCAATTGGAAAAGCTGCTGGCCGGCACGGGGCGGGTTAAGACGGCCGCGAAGCCGATCCTGGAGATCAACCCGCGTCACGAGATCGTCGTGGCACTCGCGTCGCTCGGTGATGACGAGGCGGCGTTCAAGCAGGATGCCGCGCACCTGCTATTGGATGAAGCGCGCGTGCTCGACGGCGAGCGCCCCGCGGACGCACGGACGTTCTGCGAGCGGTTGGGGCGCCTGCTGACGCGGAGTCTCGCCAAGCATCCTGCCTAAAGCTTTGTTTGCTCGACGAACTAGCGTGAGCTGGCAACCTCAGCCAGCAGCGCCGCCACGCGTTCGCCGAACGCTTTCGTCCCCAACGGACCGCCGAGGTCGCGGGTGCGCCATTGCGGATTGCCAATCGCGCGATCGAGCGCATCCTCGATCGTGGCGGTGGCGCGGATCAATCGCTCGTCGCTTCTGCGCTCGCCGAGCCAAGCGAGCAGCATTGCGGCGGAGCCGATCAGGGAAGCGGGATTGGCGCGATCCTCCCCCGCAATATCGGGGGCCGAGCCGTGCTGGGCCTGCGCGACGGCATGCGCCTCGCCGGCATTGAGCGAGGCGGCCAGCCCCAAGCTGCCGCTGATCTCGGCTGCGAGATCGGACAGAATATCGCCGAACATATTGGTGGTGACGATCACGTCGAACGCGCTGGCATCACGCACGAGCAACGCCGCCATCGCATCGATGATGCGCTCCTCGTATTCCACGCCGGGAAAACGGGACGCCACCGCGCGCACGCATTCGAGAAAAAGCCCGTCCGAGACGCGCAGCACGTTGGCCTTGTGCACCGCCGTCAGCTTCTTGCGCCGGCGCTCGGCGAGCGCGAAAGCGGACTGCGCGATCCGCATTGAGCCCGCGCGCGTGATCTTGCGCACGGACAGCGCGAGATCTGCGGTGGGCATGAATTCACCTGAGCCGAGAAACATGGAGCGGTCGGCGTAGAAGCCTTCGGTGTTCTCGCGCGCGATGACGAGGTCGACCGGCGAGCCGCAACGGGGCGGTAAGCCGCCGCGGCTGCGCGCCGGACGGATATTGGCAAACAGGTCGAGACGCTTGCGCAACTCACCCGACGGGTTGAGGCCGCCTTGCGCGACGGGCGGATAGTCGTTGTGCGACACCGGCCCGAGGATCACGCCGTCCGCCGCTTTGGCCGCCTCGACCGCCGCGTCTGGCAAGGTCGTCCCATGCGCCCGCAGGGCCGCCAGCCCGATGGACACCGGCGCGACCGAGAGACCGAGCTTGAAGGTGCCATCGGCCGCGCGAAGAACGGCCATCGTCGCAGCGGTGATCTCCGGCCCGATGCCGTCGCCCTCCATCACGACAATGCGGACCGGCTCAGACGATGCAGTACTCATCGGCAGACTTCCTGGCCCGCGCAGACTAATGCGGTTCCCGTTCATGGTACATGCGCGCCTTGGTCTCTGTTTTTCTCCTGTTCTTTACAGGTAGATGCGTTGTTTTGCGCACGCGCCCGACAAAATGCTTGACTCCGTGTAACAGAATCTTCCAGAAATTCTGTATTCACCGAAACTGCGTCGAAAGCCCGCGCGAAACCGCCGCGGGCTTTTTTCATCGCCGCATGAAGGGCGCCGATGAACGCGCGGGTGCGCATGCGTCCGCGCGGCGTTTTGTCATCGCAACCATAGGAGAAGAAAACCATGCAATTTCAGAAAGGCCGAAGCGGCAATCCGGCGGGGCGGCCGTTCGGATCGCGCAACAAGGCGACCGTCCTCATGCAGAACCTGCTCGAGGGCGAAGCCGAAGCGATCGGGCGCAAGGCGATCGAGATGGCAAAAGGCGGCGATATGGCCGCTATCCGTGTGTGCATGGACCGA